>JAFTJB010000126.1 GCA_017456625.1 Clostridia bacterium | reverse complement strand
GCCCTTGCTTTTTATTTGCTTTCTGTTCATCGGCAGAGCCTCTATTGAACCACGCGACTATCGCGTGGTTTTCGTGATACAAAAAGAAGTGCCATGGAGCCCCATGGCACTTTTCTTTATTTCTTCCTTCTGTTTTGGATCATTCCCATGACGTTCGGGAGCGCGATGGCAACGAACATGATCACGCATCCGATCGTCTCACGCGCGGACATCACATCCGAGAGCAGGATCGCCGCCGCAAGCACGGCAAAAACCGATTCCATGCACATGATCAAGGACGCCAGTGCGGATTCGGTGTACTTCTGACCGATGATCTGTAGCGTGTACGCGACTCCACAGCTCATCACACCTGCGTACAGAAGCGGGATCGCCGCCTCGATGATCGCATTCCAATTCGGATCCTCAAAAATGAACATGAGGATACAACCGATCAAGCCGCCGACCACGAACTGCACGAAGGAAAGCTTGAGTCCGTCCGCGTTAGGGGCAAAGCGCTCGATGAGCAGGATGTGCACTGCAAAGGCGATCGAGCAGATCAGTGCGAGAATATCACCGTGATTGATCGCACCAAGCTCGGCGGGATTGATGCAGAGGAAATAGAGTCCCACACCGCCCAATGCAATGCAGATCCATGTGAGGAGTGGCACGCGCTTACCCAAAAACAGACCGAGCAACGGGACAAAAAAGATGTAGATCGCGGTAATGAACGCAACCTTGCCGGGCGAGGAGGACAAAAGAGAATATTGCTGAAAATTGCTTGCGACGCAGAACACAACGCCCAAGATCGCACCGTAAAGCATTGTTCTTTTGTCGTTTTTCTTCCGCTCCGTGAGCTGCTCCACGGTCATTTTGCGCGCCGTGATGCGATCGCGAATGAGAATGACGGGCAGAAGTGCCGCAGCACCGAGGAGCATACGCACACCGCTGAAGGTGAAGACGCCAACGCTCTCAAGACCTACCGTTTGTGCCACAAACGCGACACCCCAAATAAACGCTGTGAGTAAAAGAAGGATCGCGCCGCGCAGTTGTTTCCGTTCCATGAGTTTATGCCAAAGTCCTTTCAGTCAGAGCCCGCAAATACGCGCTCGTAGTAGTCCGAATGCTTGTTGATCTCGTCCTCGAGGTATTCGTATCCAATGCTTTCGGCAAGGGTTTGCATTCCCGAGAAGAGATTGACACCGAAGCCGAGTCGGTTGCCCTCGATCTCAAAGCCCATTGCCGCGAGCGTTGTCGGGAAGATATCAAAGCTTGTGAACACACGTCCCTCGGTCGCGCCGTTGCAGACGGTATCGGTGTTGATGATGCAGTTATAGATGGTGCGGTCATAGGAATCGGCATCCTCGACCAGACTTGTGTCCATACGCGGATGATCTCCTGTAATGACGATGACGGTATCCTTAAAGAAGTCCTGCGTTTTGCACCATTCCACAAAGGCGACGATCTGACGGTCTGCGCAGGTCAGGACGTTCGGGAGCTGCTCCTCGTAGGTGTCCTCGCAAATTCCGCAGATATAGCCGTCCACGTGATGGGGATCGACCGTGAGCATGGTGAGATTGAAGGGCTGATCCCCCGCCGCGAGGCGCAGAGCCTCGTCCTTGGCAATTCTGAAGAGGATCTCGTCCTCATAGCCCCACCAAACCGAATAGTCGTGCGCAATATAGCCCTTGTCACGGGCGGTGTAGATATCAAAGATCTCGTAGTCGCCGTGGGAGGTGAAATACTCACGTCTGCCGCCAAAGGTCGCGTCCGAGCCGCAAAGGAACTCGTTGACGTAGCCCTTATCCTTGAGAATATCGCCAAGGGTGACGAGATTTTTGGAGAAGCGGTTTTCCACGGTATTCGGGTCGCCCTCTACGGGGAAGGAATACGGAATTCCTGCGGTCGTGGAGAGCAATGCCGCGGCAGTCCAGCCCGTACCCGTGGGGGTATAGAAGCCGCCGAGCTTGCCGCCCGTTTTGTTGGAGAACGAGAGATTTTCACGCGCCATAGCGGTCATGCCGGAGATGTAGTTGATGTCCTGCATACCTCCGTCGGCAACCGAGGCATAGGTGGTCTCCATGCTCTCAAGGTAGATGTAGATAAGATTTTTCGGCGTGCCGTTGGCGGTAATGCTGACCGAATTCGGCGCGATGTATTGCTCCTCGTAGATCGCTGTCGGCTGGAAAATGCCATACAGATATGCAGGGATGCGCAAGGAAAAGATTGCAAAGATCAAAGCAAAAACGAGCAAAAACAGCACGAAATAGCGACCGATCTTCAAAAGCTTCGGGAATTTCGGATGCTTGACGACCGTGAGAATGACGACCGCCGCGATATAGAGCGCCACGAATACACAGGTGATCGGAACACAAGAGGAAATGATGAGATCCACGGTGCTCTGCCCCGTTCCCTGGAGCGGCGAGGTCAAGGTATAGAGAAGCTCCTTGAATTCGACGTTGTAGGTCATCATGTACCACGAGCAAACGACGATGATCGCGACCGCAAGCGTATAGATCAAGCCGAACGCGACCGCCCACAGTACCTTTTTGACCGTTGGGTTGAGTTTTTTCATAGCAATTCCTTCCATTAAACATATTATTACTATTATGCCATATTTTTGTGACGGTGTCAACACCAAAATGTGACAGGATAGGAAAATATTTGACAGAATGATTATTTAGTGTCACAATGCCAACCGCGGTCTGCCCTCTCACCCGCTTCGCGGGAGATGTCTCTCGGCGGCTCGGTCACGCCGCGGTTCTGACACCACACTGTGGTGTCATTCATTGCCGCGTCGCCGCTTCGCTACCCATAGGGAGTAGCCCTCTCAGTCGCCTTACGGCGCCAGCTCTCCCATAGGGAGAGCCTATGAAAGCCTC
>JAFTJB010000125.1 GCA_017456625.1 Clostridia bacterium | reverse complement strand
TAATCTGCGCTCGAACAACTATATCTGCCATTTGTCGGTCTTTAGTCGCGAATTGCTCGATAAAGTTGGAAAATTCCGCTCCGAATACGATGGAAGCCAGGACCACGATATGATCCTCCGTCTCACCGAGCAAGCACAGAAGATCGTCCACATCCCCAAGCTTCTCTATTATTGGCGCGCGCACTCCAACTCGGTCGCGCAGAATATTGACATTAAGGACTATGCCATCAAGGCGGCACAGGCGGCAATCGTTGCAAGCCTTGAGCGCCGCGGCATTACGGGTGTGACGGTAGACAGCATCAAGGCGTACAAGTCGATGTACCGTCTACACTACCCGATCATCAAAAACGACCTTGTCAGTATCATCATCCCTACTAAAAATCACTCCGATGACCTCAAAAAGTGCATCAAATCCATTTTTGAGAAATCGACCTACCCCAATTTCGAGATCGTGATCGTAGACAATGGCTCGGACGAGGAGGCACTCTTCGAGTATTACGAGGAGATCAAGCAATATCCCAACGTCACCGTTTGCTCGCTCGACATTCCCTTTAACTATTCTCGCATCAACAACTACGCCATCTCCAAGGCAAAGGGCGAATACTATCTCCTGCTCAACAATGACATTGAGATCATCACCCCCAATTGGATCGAGGAGATGCTGATGTACGTTCAGCGCGAGGACGTCGGCGCGGCAGGCGCGATGCTCTACTACCCCGACGACACCGTTCAGCACGCAGGTGTTCTGCTCGGTCTTAACGGCATTGCGGGACATTATTTCAAGAATTTCGGTCGAAATGAGATCGGATACATGGGACGTCTCTCCTATGCACAGGATATGACCGCCGTTACCGCGGCTTGTATGCTGATCAAGGCTTCTGTCTTCCATCAGATCGGTGGACTTGACGAGGGCTTTGAGGTTGCGTTCAACGACGTGGATCTCTGCATGAAGATCCGCAAGGCGGGCTACCTCATCGTATGGACTCCTTTTGCAGAGCTGTATCACTACGAATCAAAGTCCCGCGGATACGAGGACACAGAGGAAAAGCAACGTCGCTTTATGCGTGAGATCGATCGCTTCCAGGCACGTTGGGGCAAAGAGCTCCGTGCGGGAGACCCCTACTACAACCCCAATCTTTCACTCGAAAGAGACGATTTCTATCCAAAAAATCTCAAATAAATCAAAAAAGAACACCATCCGACGATGGTGTTCTTTTTTTGATTTATCCGTTCAAACGAATGTATCCGCGGATATACTCGTCTCTTTGGCGCTCAACAAGGGCGGAATGATTGTGATAATCTCCCTCCGCAGTCTCAAGCACATCGGGCGTTACCGCAAGGATCACGCCGACCTTCATGGGATTCTTCCCCTTCGGCTCGATCACAACCAAGTCCCCCACCTCGGGATCCTCCCCGGGCTCATGCCACAGATGGATCTTGGGAAGTCTCGCATAACGCTCCCACGCGATCGCCTCCGCAAAGCTTTTGCCGATACGCGGATCGGGATATCTCGTTGGCAGACCGACCCCTGCGAGCTTTGCGCACCAATAAACAAACGCACCGCTCCAATTTCCGTCCAAGCTCTGCTCGTTTACATCCGGCTCACCGCGAAAAAGCTGTGCGATGGGTTGCAGATTGCCGATCGCGGCGGCAGTATTTCCGTGGTAATTCTTTTTTGCTTCCTGCACAGCGATCTGCGCCAATTTCAAATTCATGTCATTCTATCCTTTCGGTTGAGGGGGTCACTCTGTCAAATCTTCTTCCTCTTCGTCCTCGCGCTTACCGCGAAGCTGTGCTTGGAGCATCATATCCTTGACCTTCATCAGTCTGGTGATGTTTCCGCGCTCGTTTTCATCCAGCTTCATTTTAATGGTCTTGATCGCCTCGAGGTACTGCGGCATGAGGATATGCTCCAAGGCATTGACGCGACGGCGCGTCCGTTCGATCTCCTCTGCAAGAAGCTGCGCGCGCTTTTCAAGCTCTGCCATGCGGATCATGTCCTCCATGACCGTGCCGAGTGCCGCGAGCGACAGATCCAACTCACCCGAGGTGAACGCCATACCGTAGTTATAGCTATCTCGGCTTCCGTCCGTTCTCACCTGCAAACGGAATTCGGGAACGGTCACGCTCATCAGATTTTTGTATACGACGTCAAGCTCACCCTCTTTTTTGGGGCAAATCAATGCCGTTTCCATCATCTGCGGTCCCGTGACCGCGCTCGCAATGCCGAAGCTTGCGTAATAATCCGCCAAGGATGCCTCGACCTTGATACGAAGCGCCTTGTCCTCGCGTACGATGTCCAAAAACTGCCGCATCAGCTCGTCACGCTTATCCTTGAGGAGCTTGTGTCCTTTTCGGGCAGTTTGATACCGCGTTTGCAGACGCTTCATCTCCATACGCGTGGGATTCACTCGCAATTGTGCCATACTATTTGGAAACGCTCCTTTCTTTCATCATTTTCTGACTTGCCAATGCGCTCAATCCTTGCCGCACCAATATTTTTCGAGCAAATGAGGTTTGATTCGCTTCATTTCACTCTTGGGCAGAATGGAAAGCAGCTTCCAGCCGAGATCAAGCGTTTCCTCGATGGAACGGTTTTCGTAGAAGCCCTGATGAATATACTCCGCCTCAAACGCATCTGCAAATTTTGCGTACAAGCGATCGATCGGCGTGAGTGCCGCCTCACCGAGAACGACCATCAATTCCTTTGCCTCTTTTCCTCGCGCGTATGCCGAGAAGAGCTGGTTCATGGTATCTGCATGATCTTCGCGCGTTTTTCCAACGCCAAGTCCCTTATCCTTGAGACGGGAGAGCGACGGAAGCACGTCCACGGGCGGCAAATAGCCCTTGCGGTAAAGCTCACGGGAAAGGATGATCTGTCCCTCTGTGATATACCCCGTAAGGTCGGGGATCGGATGCGTTTTATCATCCTCGGGCATGGTCAAAATCGGGATCATGGTGATCGATCCCTCCGAGCCCATCTTACGTCCCGCGCGCTCATACATGGTTGCAAGGTCGGTATAAAGATATCCGGGATATCCGCGACGACCCGGAACCTCCTTACGCGCAGCGGACACCTCACGAAGCGCCTCGGCATAGTTGGTAATATCGGTGATGATGACCAAAACGTGCATATCGCACTCAAACGCAAGATATTCAGCGGCGGTGAGCGCCATACGGGGCGTGGAAATACGCTCGATGGCAGGGTCGGACGCAAGATTGATAAAGAGCACGGTACGGTCGATCGCGCCTGTTCTCTTGAAATCCGAAATAAAGAAATCCGCTTCCTCAAAGGTGATACCGACCGCGGCAAAAACGACTGCGAATTTGTCGTCCTTGTTTCTGACCTTTGCCTGTCTCGCAATCTGTGCGGCAAGGTTTGCGTGCGGCAAGCCCGAGCCCGAAAAGATCGGAAGCTTTTGTCCACGCACCAGGGTATTGAGTCCATCAATGGTAGAAACACCCGTCTGAATAAACTCGGACGGATAATAGCGCGCGGCGGGATTGATGGGAGTGCCGTTAATATCCATGCTCTTCTCTGCCAGGATCTTTGCACCGTTGTCGATCGGCTCGCCCATTCCGTTGAACACACGACCGAGCATATTGGGAGAAACGGGCAATTGGACGCCGTGTCCCGTAAAGCGCACCTTACTGTTTGCAAGATTGAGACCCGCCGAGGACTCGAAAAGTTGAACCAGAACATTTCTTCCGTTCACCTCAAGCACGCGGCAACGGCGAATATCGCCATTGGGAAGCTCGATCTCACCAAGCTCATCGTATTTGACCCCCTCGACCTGACGAACCAGCATCAAGGGACCTGCTACTTCTTCTATGGTTCTGTATTCTCTGATCATTTGAGTTCCTCCCCGACCGATGCCCGCAAAGCATCGATCTGTGCCTTGATCTCGTCCGCGATGGCGGCAAATTCACTCTTGTAGCTTTCGTTTTGGGCAGTCTTTGCACGACCGATACGCTCATGGAGGGGCAACGCGCAAATATCATCAACCGATACACCTGCCGCAATTGCCGCCTTTGCTTGCTCCTCGTAAAGGAAGATCAGGGAGAGCATTTCATACTGCTTTTCCAGCGGTGTATAGGCATCCACGTCAACGAACGCATTCTGCTGGAGGAAGTCCTCGCGGATCGATTGCGCTACGTCAAGCGTGAGACGATCCTCGGGAGAAAGCGAATCCATACCGACGAGCTTGACGATCTCCTGAAGATCTGCCTCCAATTGAAGGATCTTGAGGCATCTGCCCGTGTAATCCATCCACTTCTGCGAGACCTTCTCCGAGAACCAATCCGCAAGGCGGTCACGGTAGAGCGAATAGGAATTGAGCCAATTGATCGCGGGAAAATGGCGGCGGTATGCAAGAGATGCATCCAAGCCCCAGAAAACCTTGACAATGCGGAGCGTTGCCTGCGAAACCGGCTCCGAAATGTCACCGCCCTGCGGAGAAACCGCGCCGATTGCAGACAATGCACCCTCGCGCTGATCCGAGCCCAGGCAGACCACCTTTCCCGCTCTTTCGTAAAACTGTGCCAAGCGTGAGGTCAGATATGCAGGATATCCCTCCTCACCGGGCATCTCCTCAAGACGTCCCGACATCTCGCGGAGAGCCTCTGCCCAACGAGAGGTGGAATCCGCGATAACTGCGACGGAATAGCCCATATCGCGGAAATACTCCGCAATGGTAATACCCGTATAGATCGAAGCCTCACGTGCCGCAACGGGCATATCCGAGGTGTTTGCGATCAGAACGGTACGTGCCATAAGTGACTTGCCCGTTTTGGGGTCGATCAGCTCGGGAAACTCGCGTAAAACGTCTGTCATTTCGTTTCCGCGCTCGCCACAGCCGATGTAGACCACCAGATCGACGTCACTCCACTTCGCAAGCTGATGCTGAACGACCGTCTTACCCGATCCAAAGGGACCCGGAACGCACGCGGTACCTCCCTTTGCAATGGGAAAGAGCGCGTCAATAACTCGCTGTCCCGTGATCATGGGATCTACGGGTGGAAGCTTTTGACGGTAAGGACGCGCTACACGAACAGGCCATTTTTGCACCAGTGTGATGTCACGCATGGTGCCGTTATCCAGCTTGAGTCTGCCGATTCGATCGGTCACCTTAAAGTCGCCCGAGCGAATGTCGACCACTGTACCGCAGAGATCGGGCTGTACCATAATCTTGTGGAGAATAACGTCGTTTTCCGCAACCGTTCCGTATACGTCTCCCGCCTCAACGCGGTCTCCCGCCTTCACGGTCGCCTCAAAATGCCAACGCTTTTCGCGGTCGAGAGCAGGCTCGTCGATGCCGCGCGTCAGATTGGGGCCGACACGGAGACGCATCGTCTCAAGAGGACGTTGAATACCGTCGTAAATATTTTCGAGCAAACCGGGACCAAGCTCGACAGAAAGCGGCGCACCCGTGGACACGACCTTATCTCCGCGTCCGATGCCTGCCGTCTCCTCATAGACCTGAATGGAGGCACGGTCACCGTGGATCTCGATGATCTCACCGATGAGGCGCTTTTCGCCAACGCGTACCACGTCGAACATATTCGCCTCACGCATGCCCTCCGCGACCACAAGCGGTCCAGAAACCTTTAAAATTTTTCCTTCAACCATTTTTGTTTCAGCCTTTCAATTGAAATCAATCTCTGAACAAAACGTCGGCTCCGACCGCGCGCTCAACCGCGCTTCGGATATTGTTCATGCCAAAGCCGACTGACCCTTCTTTTCCCGGGATCGAAACGATCGCGGGCAAGGGACGATCTTTATATTGCGAGATGGCATCCTCCATCTGCATTGCATATTGCTCCGTGATAAAGATCACGGCATATTCCTCCGTGCGCACAAGTCGGTGCAGCAGCTGTTGCGCTGCCTCAACATCATTCGCCTCATGCACGGCAAATCCGAGTGCCATAAAGCCCAAAACACTGTCGCGCTCGCCTATCATTCCGATCTTATACATAGCTTTCACGGATCCTTTCCATCACAGTCTCGGTTGGAAGCGATGCCGCCTTCCCTGCCATGATAATGCGTAAATTACGCGTTTGTGACTCGACACCGAGCAAATAACCGATGAGCACCTCGGGACCGCAGGAAATAAATCTTGCCTCGCGTACAACCGCCATAAATGCATTATCCGCCGCACGCTCGATCTCTGTCAAGGTAGGTGCGATAGAAGGCATCGCCTCGGCAAAGTGCTTATAATCGGTATAAAGCAACCGCTCCCAAAGCGCGCGCTCCTCCATAGCAAAGAGTGACATGATCAGATCCTTTTGCACCGTTCCGCCATCAAGAAGCGATTCCGCAAGGAGAAGCTTCCCCGCAACACCGTTGTTGATGCGCTTCATACGGATGCACATGACAAGGTTGGTCAGATCGATCTTGGTTTGGATCAGCTTTAGCACAAACGCAACGCCGCTCTCCTCTGCTGCCGCAAGCATCTCACGGTAGCATGCGCGATCGAGAAGCAGGTCGATGACCTGTGGATTTTTGTTTTTCGCATATGCCTCGGTCGCTTCCCTTGCCGCCTGCGCCAAATGAGTCGGCAACACCGAAAAATCATTGGTTCGTACTGCGTTTTGGATCTTCTCCGTTGAGACGGTACCGAAATCAAACATCATCGGTGTGGGATCGGTATTGCGCAAAAAGCACTTGATCGCTGCCTTGAGGTTGTTGCAATCGTACGGATATCGCCAAAGCAAAAATACGCGATTGTTTACTTCTTCAGTCAAGCTCGCGATCTCACCAAACGCCTGCTCCAAGTGCTCCAGGAGCATCTGCTCGCGCAAAACGGTCCTTCCGTCCTCGCCGTACAAGGCTTTCCAACCCAATTCCTCGAGTTGTGAGAGCAATGCCGCCATAGAGGGCGCTTCCGCAAGGCGAAGTAATCCTTCCCTGCCGAGCAGTCCTGTTTCCAATGCGCGCACGCGCGCACTGCTGTAAAAATAATCAGACATCGAAATCGGTGCCTCCGATCAGTTTTGTTTTTTGGGCGCAAAGAGAGCCTGTCCCACCTCTGCCTCCAGCTCACGGCGAAGCTCTGCAAACAGGAGCGCAAAGCTGCAATTCGACTCCACGCTGCCGCATCGAAGAATGAGTCCACCGTCGATGGGTGCGGTCGTGGATGCGAGCTTAAGACGCGCGAGCTTCTCCGGAGGAATTTTTCCGTAAAGCTTTCCACAAGCCGCCTCGACCACACTTCTTCCATAGCGATCGCGGTCACGCATGTTCAGTATGACCTCGTAAGCCTCGGGATCGAGCGCATCCTCCTCACCGTAAAGCGTACGGCTGGTCTTTTCTGCTTCGATCTGCTCAAGGAGAGATGCGGTCAAAAGCCCCGCGAGAAGGCTGATATATTTTTCGCCCTCCAGCGTTTGCATCCCCTTGAGTGTTTCATCAAACACGCTATCCACCAAGTCGCTCTTGCATTGCAGGACGAAATTGCGTTTTTGCGTATCTGCGGAGGAGCGTGCACGCGTTGCGGTATCCATTGCCATGCGCTCGGTCTCTGCGGTCAACACATCGGTGATCTCCTTTGCACGAGACTGATATTCCGCTTTGATACGAGCGGCATCCGCCTCTGCTTCCTCAATGATCCGATCCGCCTCCGTCCTTGCATCCGCAAGAATACGGTCGGTGATCTTGTTCAATCCGGTCATAGACATTCCGTCCACTCACCTTTCAATCAATGCTTAATCAAGCGACCACGGGTGCAAACTCGGGCGCAAACAGAACGAGCAAAAGAGAAACAAGAACCGCGAAGATCGCGTAGGTCTCAACGAGCGCGGCGGAGGTGATCGCCTTACCGACCTCGTCCGGGCGCTTGGAGAGCAAGGAAATACCCGAAGCGGCAACCTCACCCTGCTTGATACCCGAGTAAAGTCCGACGATGCCGATGGGAAGTGCGGCGATGAGATAGTACATACCCTCCGCAACGGAGATCGCCGCGGGATTGACACTACCACCCAAGATACCGAGCTGGAAGATGATGAGGAAGGAGGTGATCAGACCGTAGATACCCTGCGTCATCGGCAGAGCCTGAAGGATCAGCGCCTTACCAAACTTGGAGGGGTCCTCCGAAAGAAGCCCCGAGGAAGCCTTACCGACAAGATTAACGCCCTTTGCAGAGCCCATGCCGGAGAGGAAGGTTGCAAGCGCAACACCCAGAATTGCGAGATTGAATCCGCTGAAGATCGTTTCAAAAAAATCACCCATGACTTTAAACTCCTTTTTGTTTTTATATATTAGTCTTATTGGATTTCGGTATAGCGGTCTGCCACTGCGGCAGGCTCAAACGGCTTTCCGCCGTCCTCGTAGAATTTGCCGAAAAATTCGATATATTGCAATCTTGACGTGTGAACGAAGGTGCCGAGTACGTTGATGGCAAGGTTGAGTCCGTGCCCCACCAAAAGGATCAGGATCATAAAGACAAATCCAACGGCACCCGTCGCGCCAAGCATGGTAATGAGGTTGATGACCTTTGCGATAACCCCCGCTACCAAGCCGAGCGCAAGAATACGCGAATAGGAAAGCAGGTCGGATGCATAGTTGATCAGTCCGTAAAGTCCGCCAAGACCACCCATAATGCGAGAAAAGATACCCTTTCGTCCGTATCCGTTAAAGAGCAGGATCATCACGACACCGACGATGGCGACGTATTTTCCGATCTCGGAAACGATCGAAAACGCATCTCCAACCATCCCAAGCACAAGCATGATCAAGCCAAGGAAAAGCACCCAATGCGGCAGGATCGTGCAAAGTGCCTCTGCTTGTTTTCCGTTTTTGCAGAGCACGACGAATTTGATCGCCATACCGAAGATGAGATGGAACGCACCGACACCGAGAGAAAGAATGAGGAAGGTCATCGGGTCGTCGAGCGGATTGAACCAAAGCCCCGATCCAAAGAAATGCCCCACTCCCGTGTTAACGGAAAGCCCCAGCATATTGGTCATGATCGCCGTGGGCAGATCACCGAACCAACCGCCAAAGATCACTCCCATGATGATGCTCGCGATGCCGCAATAGCCAAACATCAGCATCATGCGGCGCAGTCCGACTCTCGGCTTGAGAAGCAGGACGCCTCCAAAGCATCCAAGCGTAAGCAAAAGCCC
>JAFTJB010000124.1 GCA_017456625.1 Clostridia bacterium | reverse complement strand
TCCGTACACAGCAGGGTTGCTTTTGAAGCCCCTCCCCCGAAATCTATTCCCAAAAAATACTTCATGTTGGTCTCCATTCCGCCGCTCGCGGCGGCACAAATCGTCACATGCCCCATACGGCACGCTCAATACTTGATCTTGTAATTTTCCCCACAGATACCGGGCACCACGCCTCGCTCGATCAAGGCTTTATTGTCTTCATGTGCCAATATCCATTTATTCCTGCGGAACAAGAGCGGGTCGGACGTTGCATATTCCAACGTCGTGTTGGTTGCGGCGGGAAGCCCCACCACGCATCCAAAGCCGTCTGCATTGACCTCACACGGGCAGAAATGAAGTGTGGTTGCATACACCTCGATGACAGATCCCTGCGGAACAAAAAACGCCTTTACAGACGAGGAATCTATCCGCCCGCCACGGATATCCGAGCGTTTGGCAAGCATCAGCACGAGCGGGGTGACGGCAATATTGACCTCCGAGCCGAAATGCCATTCCAGTGCATTCAGATAACTGCTGTGACCGTGACAGTATCCGATTTGCGTATCAAGGGTACCAAAAACGTCATCCTTTATTTTTTTCGCAATCTCAAGGGCTTCAAAGGCCTGGACGGAAGCCAGATACTGAGAGCCTTCGGATGGCATTGCAAGCTTTTTCGCTTCGCTCATGATGCCGTCCGTATCGTATCCCTCAAGAACGGTGCCGTATTCCCGAAATTCCTCGTCTCTGATATCAAAAATTGTCAGATGCGGATTTTTCGAGCGTAATATTTCAATCAGTTCCATCATCATTTGATCCAATCGTGTATGGGATCGTTTGAGCGGTTAAATCCCTGATGATCGCCTGCCATCAGCCACAAAAAATAGGACTGATAACCCGGCGTGGTGACTGTTGTATGATAGCCGTACGGAAATTCAACGAGCTCGTCGTTTTTCACACGGTAGGCCTCGTCTATCTCTCCGTCAGCGGTATAAAGGCATTGAACGGCAAAGCCCTGCTCGGGCTCAAAGAGGAAATAGTAGATCTCCTCGGCGACACACTCCGTGGGCATATTGTCCTCGTCGTGCTTGTGGGGCGGAAAGCCCGCCCAGTTGCCCTCGGTGCAGTACGCCTCGCCGACGGTCAACACCTTGGCGTTGCTGTTTCCGTCAATAATAAAGCTGGTCTCTCTCTGAAAGGGCACTCTGCCGAGCAGCTTGAGCGTAACATGATCCTCACGGAGCAGCTGGGGCTTTGTCTTTTCCTTTACGGGGGTGGCGCAGACCGCGATCTTGATCTTATCCACCGCTTCAATGGTGAGAGCCTGCTCAATGGGCATATAGAAGCTTTCGGCGCGTCTGTTTTCAAAAACGCTCTGTCTGTTACCGATATTTTCCCATTTGGTCTGATCAAAGCTTACGTTACAGTGTCCCACGAGCATGATAAACGCGGTCTCCTTGTCCCCTGTGTAAAAATCAAGCGACTCGCCCGCATCCAGCTCAATGATACCGAATGCAAGCCTGCCCAAGGAGCATTCACCGATCTTGCAAACAGGTGTATAGCCCTTGGCGCTTTTATAAGATTTTTTATAGTTCATATCCATTCTCCTTCATATACGTTTTGACCGTTTCAAAGTCGGGAACGCTTTCGCGCGCCCCCACGCTCATACATTTCATGGCAGATACCGCGCTGGCAAAATGACAGCATTTTACATAATCAAAGCCCTTCAATGCTCCTGCGGCAAACGCGCCGTGAAATACGTCTCCCGAGCCGTTGGAGTCAACGACCACCGCGGGATATATGGGATATTCGGTAATATCGTTTCCGTCAAACATAACGCCGCCGAGCTTTCCCCGCGTGACGACTACCACCTCCGGGGAATACAGCGCATAGAGCCTTTTGGCCGCGTCAACGGCATTTTTCTCACCGGTATGTCCCAGCGCAAACTCCTCAGACGGTATCATCATGTCGGTGCAAGCGAGCAAACGCTCCACCCCTGCGTAAAGACCTCCGCAGTCGTACAAAACCTTCACACCGCTCTTGCGGGCAATGGTTGCCGCCTCGACCGCCGCATCCATCTCGTTTCCGTCTACCATAAGAAGCTTGGCACCTCTGATGGCCTCTTTTTGCTTGTCGGATAGAACGAGCGGGGGAAGATCGCCCTTGTCGAAAACGCAGGTTCTGGTTGCGGTATCGGCACAAAGCCATAATACCGATGCAAACGAGCGGTATCCGTTCTTGACCTCAACAAGCGAGGTATCCACGCTGTATTTTTCAAAATCCTTTTTCAAAAAAGCTCCGCCGTAATCGTCTGCAAGCACACCTATGTAGGCAACCGTCTCACCAAGCTTGGATGCGGCGACAAGCCCTGTTGCCACGGGTCCGCCACCTGCTGTCTTGGAACCGGTTGCCCGCATTTTGGTATCCTCTGCGGGATACCTTGGAATATTGTAAAGCGTGTCGAATACGCACGCACCTATTCCTACGATGTCAGCCATATCAGTTTGCCCTTCCGTCAGCACCCACAAGACGGATCTTGTCAAGCGCCAAAGCCTTTACCCGTTCGATCGGATGCTTCATAAAGAGATCGACCGCAAGGCTTCTTTTGGGATCATTCAGCGTTTCAAGTGTGCCGTCCGCAAAGGTACAGCACACGTCCGTACCGATATTCATCTTGCGAATACCCGCCGCGATCGCCGCCTTTACCTGTTCGTCGGGAATGCCCGACCCTCCGTGCAGCACAAGCGGAATCCCCCCCGTTGCCTCACGGATCGCCTTCACTCTTTCTATATCAAGCTTCGGAGGCTTTTTGTAATGCCCGTGGGCGTTTCCGATCAGCACCGCAAGACAGGTAACGCCCGTCTCCTTTACAAATCGCGCCGCCTCCTCGGGAGAGGTAAACTCATCCATAGCATCGTCGTTCACGCTTCCAACATGTCCGATCTCGCCCTCAACGCCAATGCCGATCGCGCCGCACATATCGACGATATGCTTTGTCAGTGCGATGTTCTCGTCCAGAGATTTGGTCGAGCCGTCTATCATAATGCCGCTCGCGCCAAGCTTCAACGCCTTCACGACCTCGGCCTCGGAGGGGCCGTGATCCAGGTGGAAGCAAACGGGCACGGTAGCCTTGGCGGCAGCGGCCAGGATGGCGGGCGCAACGTAATATCCCACCTCTTCATTGATAAGCCTGGGATACAGCTGGATAATGACCGGCGCTTTTGCCTCCTCTGCCGCTTTGATAACACCCATTACGGTTTCCGTATTGTATACGTTGAACGCGGGAATACAGTAATTTCCCGCCTCCGCCATGCCGATGATCGTTTGAAGATTGACTAACATATCTTCCTCCTTATCCGAGAATGAGGTCCTCAAGGGACAGAATCTCAACCCCGTTCCGATCCGCGTTTTTCAGTGCCGCGTATTCGGAAACGCTTGCCGTAACGATGATGCTCTCACCAAGGCTCTTGGCATTGAAAATTCTTCTCTCTGCCACAAGCTTGATGACCTCGGGCATATATTGCGCCATGAGGATATTTCCTGCCCACACGGTCTCTCCTCTGTTGAGATGCATCTCATGAAGGGTTGCAAACGCAGATACGACCTCTCTTGCCTCCTCGGTCTCCGCAAGGTCGCGCGAAAGCTGGAAGGGATCCTGGAAGACTACCGTCTTGCCCTTGTCCTCCGCTTTGAGCGCACCGCCCCTTACAAGCTCTGCAAGGAAGGAGGTATACGTCACAGCCTTACAATCGAGCTCAATGCCGTATTCACCAAAGGTCTGCTTGGCGATCTTTGCATCCGCAGGATCGTAGAACACCACGGTTTTATAAGCGTTCATAACCCTTGCAGCCGCCTGCATCTGCTCCTTCGTTTCTTCAGCCGCGCCGATCAGGTAATCAAGCTGTGCGCCCGAGGCGGGCTCGTCGGCAAGGACGGTAAACGACACGCCCGCCTTCTCCAGCACCTTGATAGCCTTGTATCCCTGCTCGCACACCATATATCTTGCGTCCGCGCCAAGGAAAAGAAGCGTATCGGCAGCGGCCGAGTGATTGGCAATAGCTCCGGCAAGCTTTTCGCAAAGGGCCGTCTTGCCGTAGGCGTTTCCTGCTTCAAGGCAGTGATCTACCATTGTATTGATGTATGCGGGAAGCTTGTCTTCAAGCGCCGCCTGAAGTCTGACCTCCTTCGTGAACATCACGGGATCCCATCCCGTAACGCAATCGCGCACGCACGCGCCGCAGCCGGCACATTCATAAATGTTATCCATAATTTCAGGGAGGTCAATGGCCCCTCTGTTGACAAGAGAAATGCCGAGCGCACGCGCGCGGGGGGTGCTTCTCTCGTGTCCGGTTGCATTTCCTATGGGGCAGATGTGATGGCACATCCAACAAAAACGGCAGGAATCAACATGCTGCTTGGATTTTTCAGACATGATCATAGCTTTCATCCTCCTACATTAAAGTCCCAGCTTGAAGGGGTTCATGATGCCGTTGGGATCAAGCTGCTTTTTGAGTCCCTCGAACACCTGCATTGCGGGGCCGTATTGCTCCTTCATCAGTCTGCCGAGCTTAATGCCAACGCCGTGGTGATCGTTTACAACACCGCCGTGAGCAAGCGCCGCGCGCACGCCGCAGGTCCAGATCGCCTGATGAAGCCTGAGCGCCTCAACCGGATCCTTCGGAACATCCTTGCCCTCTACGATAAAGCGGTCGTACAGCATAGCTCCCCACTCGTACCAGTGTGAAAAGTGAGCGATAAACTTCGCCTGCGGGAAGTTGGTTTCGATCGCGTTCTTCATGGCCCAATATATCTCCTCGATCTTGTCGTAGGGCGCGATCGTATCCATCGTACCGAACATCTGAGGAATATCCATCATGTGACCGGGATAGAAGAAGGTGATCTTCTCCTTCCACCACTTTTCTCCGTATTCCGAGCCCAGGTCCTCTGCACCGTACCGCTTGAAGGTGTCAAGCAAAAGCTTTTCTTCCACCTCAACAAGCTCATGACAGCCCTCGATGGCAACGTTCATAAACGCACCCTTGCGCTCAACGCCTACGATCTTTTTGATCAGAGAAGCGGTTTCTGCCTCGTCATAAAGACGCATGACCGAGGGCTTGAACTTCTGCAGCAGCTCTCTCGACGCCTGAAACGCGCCGTGCATATCCTGGAACAAAAATCCGCGGAATCTTCTCTCCTCGGGCATATCATAAATACGCATCTGCGCCTTGGTGATAATGCCGAGCGTGCCCTCCGAGCCGATAAATATCTGATTCAGATCGGGACCCGCCGCGTGCTTGGGCGCGGGGCTGGTTTCAATGATATCGCCGTTCGGAAGCACGACCTCCATCTTAAGCACCATGTCGTCTATCTTGCCGTACTTGGTCGAGCAAACGCCAATGCCTCTGTGAGCGAGAAAGCCGCCGACCGTGGAGCAGGTCAAAGAGGAAGGATAGTGCATCGTTGCCTTGCCCACCTCGTTTGCGGCCCACTCGATATGCTTGTATATCGCACCCGTGCCGCACTCGATGTACATGCCCTCGGTATTGACCTCGTAGATCTGATTCATTCTCTTGGTGTCAAGAAGAATA
>JAFTJB010000123.1 GCA_017456625.1 Clostridia bacterium | reverse complement strand
TCCGTAACCCCCACGACGAGACCCCCGTCGATACCTTCCAGACCCCCGATGTGAAGTCCTAGTCCCTCCGAGCGCTCGCGCTCGCAACGGGTATCGCTTCCATCCTGTTCTGCGCTTCGGGCAACCTCGTTCGCAAGTTCCTCACTCCCGGGGAATAAACCAATAGAATAAAAATATGGGAACTCACTGTGCAAGTTGGGTTCCCATATTTTTTGTCCCTCCCTTTCTTTTCATACAAACGCCTCTTTTTAAGAGGCGTTTGTCAACAGAAGAAGCCTGCTCCTTAAAAGGAGCAGGCTTCTTCTGTTGTTGGGAAAGGTCTTGAGGTGAGGAGGGGTTTGGGGAGGAGAGGGACTTCTTCCGAGAAGTCTCTTTCCTCCCCAAGAGCCCCGTCCTCTCTCCCAAGGTCTATTCTTCCCAAGATCTATCTTATCCACCCAAGTAAGCTTTTTTAATGCTATCATCCGCAAGAAGCTCGGCACCGGTGCCGGTTTTGGTCATCTTGCCGATCTCAAGAACGTAGGCGCGATCCGCAATGGAGAGAGCCTTTTTCGCGTTCTGCTCAACGAGAAGAACGGTAGTTCCCTCTTCGTTGATCTGCTTGATCATATCGAAGATCGTGTTGACGTACAGAGGCGAGAGACCCATACTCGGTTCATCGAGGAGCAAAAGCTTGGGATGCGACATCAACGCGCGGCTCATGGCAAGCATCTGCTGCTCACCGCCCGAGAGCGTACCTGCGATCTGCTTTGCGCGCTGCTTAAGGATCGGGAAACGCGAATAGACGTTCTCCAGCGTCGCCTCGATCTCCTCGCGGCTTTTGCGCGTGTATGCGCCCATTTTGAGGTTCTCCGCGACCGTCAGCTCCTGGAAGATGCGACGTCCCTCGGGGACCTGCGAAATCCCCGCGTAGACGAGCTTGTGCGCCGTGGTATTGGTAATATCCTTCCCATCAAAGGTGACCGTTCCGCCCGCCTTGGGGATCAGATTGCAAACCGAATGCATGATGGTGGTCTTGCCCGCGCCGTTCGCGCCGATCAAAGCAACGATCTCACCCTGATTGACCTCAAACGAAACGCCCTTGATCGCCTGGATCAAGCCGTAGGAGACCTCCAAATTTTCAACTTGTAACAATGCCATATTCAAGTCCTTCCTTTCTTCCCGTCAATCGTCACCAAGGTATGCCTTGACGACCTCGGGATTGGAGAGAACCTCGTCCACGTCACCCTGCGCGAGGGTCGTACCAAAGTTCAGAACCGTCAAGCGGTCGCAAAGTCCCGAAACCAAGCTCATGTCATGCTCGATGAGCAAAACCGTCATATCAAAGTGATCACGGACAAAACGAATGGTATCGGTCAATTCTGCGGTCTCCTGCGGGTTCATGCCTGCCGCAGGCTCGTCGAGGAGCAGGAGCTTGGGGTTGGTCGCCAATGCGCGCGCGATCTCAAGCTTGCGCTGCTTACCGTAGGGCAGATTGGATGCCAGCGTACGGCGTTCATCATCAAGATCGAACACCCGAAGCAATTCTCTTGCCTTTTCACGGAGCTGACGCTCGGTCTTCCAATAGCGAGGAAGACGGAAAATGCTCTCGAAAATATTGCAGGAGGATTGATTGCCCATGCCAACCAGCACGTTGTCAATGACCGACATATTGGAGAACAGACGAATGTTCTGGAAGGTTCTCGCAATGCCCTTCTTATTGATCTCAATGGAGTTCTTGCCCGTCAGCTCCTCACCGTCGAGATAGAAGGTACCCGTGGTGGGCTTATAGACACCCGTGAGAAGGTTAAAGACCGTGGTCTTACCCGCGCCGTTCGGTCCGATCAGACCGTAAAGCTCATTCTTCTTGATCTTGAGGTTGACATCCTGCGCCGCCTTCAAGCCGCCAAAGGAGATGCCAAGTCCGCGCGTTTCTAACATATACTCGCTCATTTCTGGTCTCCTTTCTCGGGTTTATCCGCCTCGAAGCTGTGATCGGGCTTGAAATCGGTGGAAAGAATCGCATCCATTGGGATCTTGGTGGGAACCTTATCCCAAGCAACCGTTCCAAGCTTTGTGCTGTCGTCCTCGCTCGCTTTCTTGGAAAGCTTTGTACGAATAAAAGCAAAGAGACGACCGAGATTGAAGCGCTCGCGTACACGGCGAAGCGCGGGTGCGTTGTTCCACATGACCATCACGATCAGGATCAGCGCGTAAATGAGGAACTTGAGAGCCGCGAGGTCACCCGAAAGGCTGGTGGTCAGCTCGAAGTTGATAAAGGTCAGGACAGCCGCCGCAATGAGCGAGCCCGTGATGTTACCCATGCCACCCAAAACAACCATAACGAGGATCTCGATGGAATAGTTAAAGGAGAAGAAGCCGTAGTCAACGGGGCTGGTGTTGTGCGCGTAGATCACGCCCGCAATGCCCGCGAAGAACGCCGCAATGACAAACACGATAAGCTTGTAGTAGGTGATGTTAACACCCATCGCGCGTGCCGCGATCTCGTTGTCGCGGATCGCCTGAATGGCTCTTCCGTGTTTGGAGCGCATGAGGTTCTGTGCCACGAATACGGTAAAGAGTACCATGACCAAAGCAATGATATAAAGCTTTCTGCCATAGGTCTTGGTGGAAAGTCCCATTGCGCCGCCGAGAAACTCCTGATTCATAAAGACGGTACGCACGATCTCACCGAATGCAAGCGTGACGATCGCGAGATAGTCACCCTTGAGGCGGAGCGTGGGCAGACCGATAAGAAGTCCGAACACAGCCGCCAGAAGACCGCCAACGATCATGGAAAGGATCAGAACGAGCAGGGGGCTGTCAATGACCGTGTGCATATAATTCGCCACGAAGCCGCCGAGGTAGGCACCAACGCACATAAAGCCTGCGTGACCAAGGCTGAGCTCGCCCAAAAATCCGACAACGAGGTTGAGGGACACGGCGAGGATCATGCTGTACGCCATCTGCGTGAGGAGCAAGGAGGTGGAGCCCTTGATGCTTCCTGTCAGACCGATGATGGCAAACGGGATCAGAAGCGCCAGAACGAGAATGTAGTTGATGTAATGATTGAGCTTGAACCTTTTGAAATTCATATCCGCACCTCCATCAAACCTTTTCGCGACGCTTCTTGCCGAGCAGACCCGTGGGTCTGAACAGAAGAATGATGATCAGAATGGCGAACTCGATCGCCGTGGTATAGGGCGCGAGGAACGGAATGCTGAGCGCAAATTTCTCAATGACGCCAAGCAGAATTCCGCCGATCATCGCACCCGGGATCGAGCCGATACCACCGATGACCGCCGCCGTAAACGCCTTGATACCGGGCATGGAGCCAAGGGTAGGCGTGACGCTGGGGATCTGCATGAGATAGAAGGTGGATGCAAATGCCGCCAGAGCCGATCCAATGGCAAAGGTCAGGGTAATGATCGCGTTGACGTTGATACCCATGAGCTGTGCCGCCGCGCGGTCCTCCGAAACTGCCAGCATCGCGCAGCCTGCCTTGGTCTTGTTGATAAAAAGCGTAAGACCGACCATGATGATGATACAAAGCGCGAGGGTAACAATGGAAGAAATACTTATGGATACATTGCCAAACGTCAAGGAATCCACGCCTGCGATCTTGATCTGCATGGAGACAGGCTTGGATTGGCTACCGAAGATCAGCTGCGCAATGCTCTGCAAGAGATAGCTGACGCCGATCGCCGTGATCAGAACAGCAAGAGGTGATGCGCCTCGCAGGGGGCGATACGCAACACGCTCGGTCAGAAGTCCCAACGCGGTACAAATGACCACGGCAACAAGGATCGCTACGACCGTTGCAATGGGCGAGCCGATCATTGAGAGCGTGACAAAGATGGCATACGCGCCCACCATGATAATATCACCGTGCGCAAAGTTAAGCATCTTTGCAATGCCGTATACCATTGTATATCCAAGGGCGATCAGGGCGTAAATGCCGCCGAGACACAACCCGTTTATCAATGTATTCATAAATACTCCTTCAAAAATAAATCGTCATACAGCAAATACAGGTTGGACTCCCGAAAGAGTCCAACCGTACTTGCATCTAAAATAGGGGGGCGATTATCTGACAACGTTAACGATGTTCGCTGCCTTCTCGCAGGATCCGCCTGCCGTCCATGTCATGTCCTTACCCGTAACACCGGAATACTTGAAGGTACCGCCGGTGAGGATAGGCTTGAGGATGTTGGTGAGAGCGCTTGCCTCGATATCAACGTCGTCAACGTTTGCAGCCTTCATAGCCTCGAAAATGATCATCACTGCATCGTAGCCGTCTGCAGCAAACTGGTCGGGAGTGTCGTTGTTGTACTTTGCCTTATAAGCGTTTACAAACTTGACAACCTTCTCATCGGTGCTTGCCGCATCGAAGGGAGTGATGTAGCTGATGGGAGCGGTAACGGTAGCGTCGAGCTGTCCCTTGATTCCGTCCAGACCGTCGCAGCCGAAGATCGGAACGTTGTAGCCAAGGCTTGCTGCCTTCTTCGCTACAAGACCTGCCTCGGTGTAGTAGAAGGGAAGGAAGAGGACCTCACAGCCCGCATCCTTGAGCGCGGTGACCTGCGTGGAGAAGTCGAGCTTGTTTTCCTTGTTGAAGGTCTGGGTGGTGTAGGCGGTTGCCTTGCCGAGCGCTGCCATCTTGGTTACGAATGCCTCGTAGATACCGGTGGAGTAGGTATCACTGGTATCGTAGATAACACCGATCTTGGAGTAGGTTGCGGTCAGCTTCTCTGATGCGATCTCACCCTGCTGGGGGTCACCGAAGCATACGCGGAATGCGTGGTCGCCCGCCTCAATGACCTCTGCAGCGGATGCGGAGGGGG
>JAFTJB010000122.1 GCA_017456625.1 Clostridia bacterium | reverse complement strand
GTATACGATGCACTGCATTTGTGTCCACAAATGCAAAAATACGGCATACCCCTTTTGAGATATACCGTATTCTCCGTCAACGCCTTTTTTGGCTCACGAGCTCTGCCATGCGACTCTTGATCGCCACGTATGCCTCTGCCGCGTCCTTGATATCCTTGACCGCATCCTCCATCGGGCAGAGTCCGTCTCCGCGACGGTTGATAATTTGGTGTGCGCATAGGTCGTATTGCACCGCAATGCCACAGTCGCGCAGATAGGCTACGGCTCCCGCGCTGACCGTGAGTCCGTAGCACGCCGCAGCGCCGCCAAGTGCCATCACGAATGCCGCGGCTCTACCAACGATCTTATCCACAATCACCGCACCCTTGAGCATTCCCGCTTCGTACAGCTCGACGATCGGTGCAATGCCTGTCGCCTGTCTGACCTCAACAATCCGATCCTCCAAAATAACCGCGCAGCTTGCCTGCCCCGCACGAATCATCTTCTTTGCCGCATCGACCGCCCCTTGATTTCGTATCAGCATGATCCCTCCTGCGTCATTTCCCGAGCTTTGATGCGAAATTCTTCATCATCTCGCTGATCTTGATGTTCTGTGGGCAGACCGCCTCGCAAGCACGACAGCCGAGACATCCCTCGGGGAGCTTATCCTTCGGCATCGCGCGAAAGACGTCGGGAGTCTTGAATTCGCCGCCCGAATAGATCCTTCCGTTGTAAAGCTCGATCATCCACGGGATATTGATCCCCTGCGGGCAATATTCGATGCAATAGCGACAGGAGGTACAGGGATAGGTTCCAACCGCCATCATCTCGCCTCCGACCTCCAAAAGAAGCGCAAGCTCCTCCTCGGAAAGCGGCTCGTCGGTCTCAAAGGTATCGATATTTTCCTTGAGCTGATCAAAATTCGACATGCCCGAAAGAGTGACCTTAACCGAGGGGATGCTCTGAATGAAGCGAAACGCCCACTCGGGAAGAGTACGCGAGGGCGCGATCTCCTGCAAGCGGTCCAAATGCTTTTCCTCCAGCTTGCACAGTCTGCCTCCGCGAACAGGCTCCATGACCCATACGGGAATACCCCACCGCTCCAAAAGCTCGACCTTTGCCTTTGCGTTCTGCAATCGCCAATCCAACCAATTCAGTTGCACCTGGCAGAATTCCATTTCACTGCCGTACGCGCGAAGAAAGCGCTCAACGGTCTCCAGAGAGCCGTGCGTGGAAAATCCGAGATGCTTGATCCTGCCCTGCCGCTTCTGCTCAACGAGAAAATCGAAAATACCGTATTGGGGATCGAGATACGCATCGATATTCGACTCGCTCACGGTATGGAACAGATAAAAATCAAAGTATTCCACGCGGCATCTTTCAAGCTGCTTTTCAAAGATCTCTCGCACACGCGGCATATTGCCGAGGTCATAGCCCGGGAACTTGGTGGCAAGATAGAAGGACTCTCTCGGATACGCGGACAAAATCTCTCCCATCACCGGCTCGGAGAAGCCGCCGTGGTATCCCCATGCGGTATCGTAATAATTGATCCCTCGCTCCATGGCATACGCGATCATCTCCTTGGTCGCTTCCATGTCGATCTCGTTGTTCTCTCCCCCGGTGGGAAGTCTCATACAGCCCATGCCGAGCGCAGATAGCCGTATGCCATGAAAATCCTTGTAGATCATAATGCCTCCTGATTGTGCCAAGTGTTTCTTACGCATCTATTTTACACCATTTTGCGCAAATACGCAACAGTTTTTTGAAAATCGCAAAAAATCACCCGCGCCATCTTATGGATGGCACGGGTGATTTTTTTATTATTTGTTGTCACAAAACATAAAAATGCCGCCGAGCATACTGACAAACAAACACACGCACACCTTAAAGCCAACCGACACAGGTGTACCGTCTTTGGTCCTTCTGAAATAAGAAAGCGTCATGGGTAGACACCAAGCAAGACCAATACCAAAGGTCATTATCGCCATCAAGATCGTGCCGATAATCAAAAAGACCTTGGCAGCCGTCACAAAGCCGCTTCGACTTTGTGCAACCGAGTCAGCAGGCTGTGCCGTAGAGGGGGCTCCGTCGACCATACGTCCGCATCCCAAGCAAATGATCGCATCATCCTCAATTTGTGTACCGCATTTAGAACAAAATTTCATCTTTTTTACCTCCGTAGTTTTATATGTATCAAATGCCGATCAGACAGGCAATGAACAACAGAAACGCAAAAAACAATCTGCTAATACAAGAAAATACAATTTCTTTTGTAGGCTTTTTTACAGCCGCGATAATCAGGCAGGTGAGCGCAAACACAGTTGCTATACCGGAAAACACTATGGCAAATCTCAATAAATCATCTTCCAAATACCAATTACCGTAGCGATAATACGAACCGTAAATACTTATATGGGATTCTAAAACAGACGTTATCAAAAAGAAAACCGAAAAAATTGAAGCAATAGAAAAAACGAAGTTGAAAACCGGCAATAATGTATTTCCCGCTTTTTTCTCATCGGTTGAATTTTGTACCGCTTTCTGTATCGGTTGTTCGCTAATTCCCCCTTCCACCGCACAGCCGCACTTGATACAGATCACAGCATCATCGAAAATTTCCGCACCGCATTTCGTACAATATTTCATAATATCTCCTTTTTAAATTAACTCTTTTGGGTTACAATCGGATTATAGCACATTCGACAAGAAATGTCAACCCTTTTGAGGTAATTATTTTTTGCCGTATAAGGTAAAATAAAATTAACCCACAAGAGTTAGGAGAAAAACATGAATATTGGAAACGCGGTCAGAATGCGCATTCTGGAGCTTTGTCAGCAACACGACATTACACTGAACAAGCTTTCCACCATATGCGGCATCACGCAATCCACCTTGAACAATATCGTCAGCGGAAGAAACAATTCCACAACGGTTTCCACGGTCAAAAAGATCTGCGACGGTCTTGAGATCACGATCCTCGACTTTTTCACCTCTCCTCTTTTCGAGAACCTTGAGCAAGAAATCAAATAAGCTCCGTGGCATCTCCAATTAAAGCCTTTCATAAAACAAAAAACAGACGTATCCGCTTGGACGTCTGCTTTCTATGTCTTATGTTGCGGGATGACTGCACTTTTACGTTGTTTTCGGCAAATGGTGCTTGACAATTTTCTATCATTCTTGTATAATGAAGGCATCAAAGCCATTGACAAAAGGAGAAACGATATGAACAAGCTTGGCGTTATGCTCAGACTTTACCCCGATACGGATATCTTTGAGGAAATGAAAAAGGTGCACGACATTGGCTGCGATTGCTGCCAGATCGCCGTTTGGGACATGGAGCTTTACAGCGATGAGAAGGCAGCTGAATTTACCGAAGCATCCAAAAAATACGGCGTGGAGATCTCCACCCTTTGGGCAGGCTGGTCGGGTCCCCGTGACTGGAATTTCACCGCAGGCCCCGCGGCCCGCGGCATCGTTCCGCAGGCATACCGTCTGAATCGCATAGAGGAATTGATCCGCGGCGCGGATTTCGCGGCAAAGCTCGGCACCACCCGTCTCGCCACCCACGCAGGATTTTTGCCCGAGAACATGAACGATCCGCAGTACGCGGACATCATCGCGGCGCTCCGCCACGTTGCGAAGGCGTGCAAGGCAAGAGGGCTCAACTTCCTCTTTGAAACAGGTCAGGAGACCCCCGTTACCCTGCTCCGCGTGATCGAGGAGATCGGCATGGACAACGTGGGCATCAACATGGACACCGCAAACCTCATCCTCTACGGCAAGGCAAACTCCGCCGATGCGATTACCGTCTTTGGCAAATACGTCATGGACACGCACATCAAGGACGGCTTCTACCCCACAAACGGCAAGGAGCTGGGACCGGAGGTCAAGGTCGGAGAGGGACTCGCGAACATTCCCGAGGTGGTTCGCCATCTGCGCGAGGTTGGCTACACGGGCAACTATATCATTGAGCGCGAGATCAAGGGTGATCAGCAGACCAAGGATATCGTGGACACGCTCGAATATCTCAAAAAGGTCCTTGCCTGACCGCAGGGATCGATAACAAAGCCCCCACCGTCTTTTTTGACGGCGGGGGCTTTCTTTATCAGCTTACTTCAAATCCGACAAATCCGAATGCGGGGATATCGGTCAAGGTGACCGTGTCTCCCTCCAATTTGCCGCTGCATCCAATGCAGGTAAGATTGGTATACGCGCGATCCAATTTGACGGTAGGCTCCACGACAGTATCGGCAAAAAAGTTCCAAAGTCCCACTGCCATCGCGCCGTCCCGTGTCTTTGTCATCGTGTAAAGATTGGGATTGCCAAAGCAGAACGCGGGCAAATGCTTTCCGTGCGAGAGCCACTCCACCGCGCTTGCATATTGGCGGGAACGCTCGTAATAGCGCATTGCGTCAGTCTTTGCGCCCTTTTGAATAAAGCGCGTATCAAAATTCAAGACGAGATAACGCTCGCCGTCCCGGTTCTCGTACAGATAGGACATCGGCACCATGGTCGCATTCTCATCGTCAGTCATGTGAGAGAGCGCGGAGGATTGCTCCACCACCGCCGCCTCACTACAGACCTTGATCCCCTCTCGGAAGATGTGACGGTAGACCGCCATGCCCTGCGTTACGGTATATTCCTCGGGATCAAGAAAATGCTCCAGCGTGGTCGATGCGCGCTTACCGAGCGTCTCAATTCCAACGTCCACACCCATGCTGTGCAGAATTCTTGCCGCCTCCGCGTCTACGATCAAGCCACCCTTTCGCATCTCGGGGGTGAGATAGCGTGCGCTCGGTCCAAAGCAAGCACCGCAAACACCCCTACCCTCATAGGTCGTGGGGATCGAGCAAGCGGAGAGGCTGCGCGCCGCCGTGGAGAAGAAGGAATACTGCAGCACGTTGGGATGGACGGGCTTCTCCCCGACCTCCATATCCGCGACCTTTTGCGGAAATTCATATACTCTGACACCCGTAGCGGTCTTGTCACCGAACAGGCGATCGATCTCTCCGTAGAGGGGGCGGTTGCGGCGATGCGCCTTGACGTATCCCGTCTCGTAATTCGCGCTTGAGGTATAGTCAATTCCGTATTTCAAAATGCCGTCGGTCGCACCCGAGGCACGGATCGCGGTATCAAAGCCCTCAAGATATGCCGCGGGACAGTTGAGGCGCGGACGGGGATACGCATCGCCCTCCGCCATGATCTCGATCTCGCCGTTGCGTGTCCAAACGCTCTCCATGCGCTCCTGCTCGATGACGTCCTGAAGCATACAATCCCAGCTTCCGCGCGCCGCCCAATAGGGTGCGCCGATGAGGCGGACAAAGGGCTTGTTATCCCCTGCAAGAATACGCGCGAGGCGATAGGCATCGATGCCGTCGATATCCCACGAGGAGAGGCACGCGCACGCGCCGATACGGACCTTGGGATTGACACGGTCGACACTCTGACGAACGCGCCGTGCAAAATATTCAAACGCCTCACCGTTTGCCTCGAGCCATGCGTCGCGGAATTTGTTCTTACCACCCGAGAGGATACGATCGCGCAGAGCGGCACGGTCAAGCGACTCGCCCGTTTTCTTCTCGATCATGCGAATATGCGCATCGCACAGGCAAGCGACCGATCCGTTGATGACGGAATAGCGGAAATCATCGTCGAACATGATCAGATCCACACCGCATTTCGCAAGATCCGCGATGTATTCTGCCGCAAAATCCACAAACCTCTCGTCCGTGGGGCAGGCGCTGTTCGTGATCTGACTGCCGTCTGAATCCACCGTCTTCATCAAGCGATAGGAATGCTCTCCTCTGACCCAGAAGGTCCATGTCCATACGCCGACCTCAAAGCCCTGCTCGTGGAAGAAGGCGCAGTGATCCGCAAGCTCATCGAGCACACGCTTTTTGACCAAAGGATCAAATTCATAGGTCGAAAGTGCCAAAAAGACACGCTCCGCGTTCAATTCGCGCAAATGCGCCAGCAGATCGTCTCTCCCCGCTCTCGTAATATTGCCACACATTAACGGCACAGAAATTTTATACATCATTCTCTCCTTTCGGATCCTGTAGATGCTTTATTATAACACTCCAACACCAAAATGTCAATACGTCCTTCTCACTTGACATCGCCGCTTGCGTATGATATAATGATGTATCTCAAAAAGGAGCAGTTAGCAATGGATAACTTCTATATGACGCTCGACGAGCGCCACGCGTTGGTAGAGAGCTATCTCGGAAAAACCGTGACGGTCGGGATCGACCGTCCCATCGGCTATATACATAATAAAGGAACAAAAACGCTGGTCTACCCCATCAATTACGGCTATATTCCGGGCGTGTTGGGCGGTGACGGCGAGGAATTGGACGTCTTTCTCCTCGGTGTCGACCGACCCGTCGAAGGTTACACGGGGCGCATCATTGGCATCGCCTACCGTGCCGACGACATAGAGGACAAACTCATTATGGCACCCGAGGGCACCGTCTACACCGCGGAGGAGATCGCCCGCGCCATTCTCTTTCAGGAGAAATACTATCATACCACCGTCCGCTCGATCGACGGAAGTGTGTCGGATATCCCCTCTCTTCTTGTCAAAAACCAATAAAAAGGAATTTTTTGGCACAATCTTTTCTTTAATTTCTGTACAAAAAACAACAAAATCGGCAAAAAATTTGAAATAAGTCTTGACAAACTCTGCTTTTGATGCTATAATTTACAAGGTTAGCAGAGGCTACCCGCCGAAAAATATCCGAAAATCGAAGGTTTTGGAGGTCTGTTATGACTCTACGCGATGCAGACGAAGGAAAAGAATATATCATCCGTGCGATCGAGACCGACGACGAGGAGCTGGACGCGTTCCTGTTCTCCTTGGGATGCTTCAGCGGTGAGCCCATTACCGTAATCTCCCGTCGCAAGGGCGGCTGCACCGTCTCCATCAAGGACGGCAGATACAACATCGACAACGCCTTGGCAGAAGCCATTGCTGTTGAATAAAAACAAAAAAATCCTCGGATTTTTTTTTGGAATAGCAGTTAGCATAAACTAACCCGCTATGTTGACATCCGTATTTTACAGAAAATAAACTTTTAAAATAAAAATTCCCAACATCATCAGGAGGAATCGAGCATGAGAATTGCTTTAACAGGCAATCCAAACAGCGGTAAGACCACCATGTTCAACGCGCTGACCGGAAGCAACGAAAAGGTCGGCAACTGGGCCGGCGTTACCGTAGAGAAAAAGGAGCACCCCATCAAAAAGAGCCTTTGTAAGGGCTCGGAGGCACCGATCGCGGTTGACTTGCCCGGCGCGTACTCCATGTCCCCCTTCACCTCGGAGGAGAGCATCACCAGCTCATACG
>JAFTJB010000121.1 GCA_017456625.1 Clostridia bacterium | reverse complement strand
TACCAATATTAAAGAAGCGCAGAAGAAGATCGAGCGTGCATATCAGCATCCCGAGGTCTGGGACGCTTTGGAGAACGTGATCAAGGAGCATCCCGTGCTCCTCAACCGTGCGCCCACGCTGCACCGTCTGTCCATTCAGGCGTTTGAGCCGATCCTCGTGGAGGGTAGAGCGATCAAGCTGCACCCGCTGGTTTGTCCCGCATTCAACGCCGACTTCGACGGTGACCAGATGCCCGTTCACGTTCCGCTTTCGGCAGAGGCACAGGCAGAGGCGAGATTTCTCATGCTTTCGGCAAACAACCTGCTCAAGCCCATGGACGGTAAGGCAGTGACCGTGCCTTCGCAGGATATGATCCTCGGCGCGTACTATTTGACGATGGAAAAGGACGGCGAGCCCGGCGACCGCAAGCCCCGTCTGGACGAGAACGGCAACACCGTTCTGGACGAAAAGGGCAATATCGTTTATGACTACTGCATCTACCGCAACTTTGACGAGGCGGAGATGGCGTACGCAAACGGTAAGCTCGGATTGCATTCCAAGATCAAGATCCGTGTGACCAAGAACGTGGGTGGCGAGGAGCGCTCGGCGCTGATCGTGACCACGCTCGGACGTCTCATTTATAACAGAGCGATCCCGCAGAACCTCGGATTCGTGGACAGAAGCAAGCCCGAAAACGAGTTCCTGCTGGAGATTGAATTCGTTATCAAGAAGAAGCAGCTCGGTCAGATCATCGACCGCTGCATTCGCAACAACGGTCCTGCCGTTTGTGCGGATATGTTGGACGAGATCAAGGCATTGGGATACAAGTATTCCACCAGAGCGTCCTTCTCGATCTCGGTTTACGATATGACCATTCCAAAGGAAAAGACCCCGCTCATCGAGGCGGCACAGAAGCAGGTGGACGTTCTCAACAACTACCACCGCAGAGGTCTCTATTCCGAGGAGGAGCGTTACACCGCAGTCGTCAAGCTGTGGGATAAGACCACCAACGACGTAACTGCGGCACTTCAGGAAAGCTTCAGCCAGTTCAACCCGATCAAGATCATGTCGGATTCGGGAGCCCGTGGATCGGTGGCACAGATGCGTCAGCTCGCGGGTATGCGCGGACTGATGTTCGCAACCAACGGACGTACCATCGAGATCCCGATCAAATCCAACTTCCGTGAGGGTCTGAACATCCTGGAGTACTTTATGGGTGCAAAGGGATCGCGTAAGTCGCTGTCGGATACCGCACTCCGTACCGCAGACTCCGGATACCTGACCAGACGTCTGGTTGACGTATCGCAGGATGTGATCGTTCGTATGGAGAAGTGTGACACCGACAAGGGCGCGTGGGTCACCAATATCATTGATGAAAAGGATAAGAACGTGCTCGAGCCGCTTTCCGACCGTATCGTTGGAAGATTTACGATGGGTCCCGTGCTCCATCCCGAAACGGGAGAGGTGCTTGTGGAGGACGACGTGATGATCACCGAGGATATGGCAAAGCAGTTTGAGGACCTCGGAATTGACCGCGTTTGCATCAGAACCGTGATCCAGTGCCACGCACAGCACGGAATCTGCGCACACTGCTACGGTGCCGACCTTGCAAACGGCAAGCTTGTCAACGTTGGTGAGGCAGTCGGTATCATCGCGGCACAGTCGATCGGTGAGCCGGGTACCCAGCTGACGATGAGAACCTTCCACTCGGGAGGTGTCGCAGGATCGGATATTACGCAGGGTCTTCCCCGTGTCGAGGAGCTCTTTGAGGCACGTCAGCCCAAAAAGCCCGCGATCATGTGTGAGATCAACGGAACCGCGCATATCAGCACGGGAGAAAACTCCATTCACATCGTTACCGTTCACCCCGATGCAGAGCAACCCGAGGGCGTTGTTGCGGCAGTGAAGGAATATCAGATTCCTTACGGCACCAAGCTCGCCATCAAGGAGGGACAGCATCTCGTGATTGGTGAGGCGATCACCGAGGGTAACAAGGCACCTGCCGATATTATGCGCATTCAGGGACTCGAGGAGGTTTACAAGTACCTCATTATGGAGATCCAGAAGGTCTACCGTTCGCAGTCCTGTAACGTAAACGATAAGCACGTCGAGATCATTGCCCGTCAGATGACGAGAAAGATTCAGATCGAGGACGGCGGCGATTCGGGACTGTTGGTCGGCACAAAGGTGGATATGACCGAGTTCGAGCGTGCCAACAAGGAGGTTCAGGCAAGAATTGATGCAGGCGAGGGCGATCTTCAGTTCGCGCAGGGAAGCACGATTTTGCTTGGTATCACCAAGGCGTCGCTGCAAACCGAGTCCTTTATGTCGGCGGCATCCTTCCAGGAGACCACCAAGGTGCTCACCGAGGCGGCGATCGAAGGAAAGACCGACTATCTCCGCGGACTCAAGGAGAACGTCATCATTGGTAAGCTGATCCCTGCCGGAACCGGTATGGAATGCTACAAGGGTGTTGGCGTTGCCAAGGCGGAGGAGCAGACCGAGGAGCCTGCATAATCCGCAAAAAACAAGCACGGGGTTGCCGTTTGGCAATCCCGTGCTTAAAATATTGAAATTCAAAAATCCTCTCGAGAACTTTTTTGAGAAATGCGCAATTTTTGTTTATAATGTAACCGTAGGAGCACCGATGACGGTTGCTTATCTCACCATTTGGCTAAAGATAACCGCACAGATTGGTAGTCGGGCGGTTATCTTTTGTTATTATGGACGCTAACGAACAGACGTTTATTATATCACGGTCTTTTTTTCGTTGTCAAGTGCCGAAAAACGAAAGTTTTCGTCTTTTTTATATTTAACGGTTTTGATCAGCATTTTCAGAACGCGCAATTCTCATACGACTGTTTGCCTATGCTTTGTGCAAAAAATCCAATATGCAAGAAAAAAACGGAAAATCTTCAATTTGGTTGAATATTTTGTGTGAAAAATGTAAAAATATTGCAAGAGGGGCGCAAATGTTTTTGTGCGAAAGGTAGAAAATTTTCGTTAAAAATCTTCGCACTTGACAAAATCGCTTGAGAATGATATAATAAACTGTATTTGTTTGCGACTATGCCATCTCTATGCCCGTTTTCGGGGAGGCTCGCGAACAAAATAAATGGACAGGTTCACACGACCCAGGCGGTCGGGTGTCTGTATATAAACATTAAATTTTTGAAGAAGGAGGAAATCTGTTAGAATGCCAACGTTTAACCAACTTGTCAGACAGGGAAGAGGAACCAAGACCTCCACGTCCTAGGCTCCCGTGCTTCAAAAGGGCTTCAACTCCCTCAAGAACGCAACCAGCGACCAGTCTGCACCCCAGAAGAGAGGCG
>JAFTJB010000120.1 GCA_017456625.1 Clostridia bacterium | reverse complement strand
TGGAAAATATCTGTCTTGAGCGCGTTCATGAATTCATCGGGGTCTCGCTGATCGTCCTCGGTTTCGATCAAGCGGGCGATCCATTCCAGCTTGCGGTCCATCTCCTCCTTGGACGAAGCCCCCGACTTGTATTTCCAATGTGCGGCGATACCGTACTCCGCCACATGGTGCATCTCCCATGTACGGATCTGCACCTCAAACGGAATGCCGTCGCGCCCAATGACCGTGGTGTGAAGCGAACGGTACATGTTTGGCTTGGGCGTGGAGATATAATCCTTGAATCTGCCGGGGATCGAATTGAACATTTCGTGGATCAAGCCAAGCGCGGTGTAGCACTCCAGCTCGGTATCCACAATGATACGGAGCGCGTAGAAATCGTAGATCTCATCGAAGGATTTATTCTGATTGTACATCTTCTTGTAGATCGAATAAACCGATTTGATACGTCCCTCAAGCGTGAAGGAAATGTTGTTCTCCTCCATTTTCTTGGAAACGTCTGCACGGATATGCTCAATAAAATTGAGGTTTTCTCCGTATTTATTTTCGATATGCTGGCGGATCTCACCGTAGCCGATGGGGTCAAGATACTGCAAACCGAGGTTTTCCAGCTCCTGCTTGATCTTCTGCATACCGAGTCGGTGCGCCAGCGGCGCGTAGACCTGCATGGTCTCGAGTGCGGTCATGCGGCGCTTGTTGTCGGGCTTGACGCCGAGCGTGCGCATATTATGCAAGCGATCGCAAAGCTTGATAAAGATGACACGAACGTCCTTGGACATTGCAAGCAGCATTTTTCGCAGGTTCTCGATGTGCTGCTCCTCCTTGTCGTCCACCTTGAGCGCGACGATCTTGGTCAAGCCGTCCACCAAAAGCGCAACGGGCTTGCCAAAGAGCTTCTCGATTTCCTTCAGATCTGTTTTCTCGGAGCAATCCTCCACCGTATCGTGCAAAAGCGCTGCACAAATAGAGTCGGTATCGAGCTCAAGCCCTGCAACGATCTCAGCGACCGCAATCGGGTGCGAGATATAAGCATCTCCGCTGACACGGAACTGTCCTGCATGAAGCTCCTTTGCGTAATCAAACGCATTGCGGATCTTGTCGGTATTGTATTTTTTACCCGTGGCCTTGAGGATGTCCAAAAGCCGCTTGATATCGGTTCTTGTAGAGGTTTCCAGCATAAACGTCTCGCCTTTCTGAAACAAGTTGGGTTAAAGGTGTCCGATCACGCAACTGCGGAAACGAACACGCTTTTATCCTCTGCGAAGCTGTGTTTTGAGCTTGCGGAGAATGGATGATTTTTCAATATTGGTTTTTGCTGTTTGGAATTGGAATGCGAACATATAGGTGTCCTTTACAGGCTCATCCACCTCGCAAAGTCGCAGCTCCTGCATGATACGAATAATGAATTTCAGCTTTGCATAGCCGATACAACGACCGTCGTTTCCGCGAAGCGAGCCCATCAGGCGACGCACCGTGAAAATATTGTGTCCGTTGTAATATTCCTTTCGCAAATACTTATATACGGGAACGAAATCCTCGCGCGTGGGGATCACATTCTCACATTCTTCGACCTTATCCCCGGCACAAATTGCCTCATAGCGCGCCACCTGCTCCTCATAGATCTTTTCGTACGCAGGGTTTACACGCGCATCCTGCACGATCATTTGAAGCGACGTTACGCCTTGAAATTCATTGACGTTAAGCTGAAACAAAAGATCGATGGGATCATTCTCCTCAAACGGCAGATCGACAGGATTGACGCTGAACCAGATCGCGTTCATCTTGATTCCATCCTTCTCCACGATCAGCTTAGTATGCTTACCGCCGCCAATGGGGATGATCGCATTCACTCTCGCATTGGAAAGCATGAAGCACGGAACAGGATTGGAAATGCCAAAAGGCTCCATAAGCTCCAATTCCTTCGCAAGATTCATGGTAAGATCGCGAATACCGACCTCACAGTCAACGTCCAAGCTGCCGCAGAGTGCCTCGTCACTGAGAACGGTACGTGCATATTCATTGATGCGCTTTCTGAATTCGTCAATATTTGAGCGTTGGATCGTAAGTCCGGCTGCCAATTCATGACCGCCAAAGCGCACAAGGAGATCCTCGCAATGCGCAAGCGCGTCAACGAGATTCATGCCTCTCACGCTTCTGCCCGAGCCCTTGCCGAGGTCGGTCATGATCGGCACACCCTCGGTCGAGCCGTCAAACGAGATCAAAATGGACGGAAGTCCATAGCGCTCGGTAATACGCGAGGAAACAATTCCGATAATTCCCTGCTGCCACGTATCGTCATCGATTACGATCACACGGTCACGCGTGGGATCCATCGTCTGCTCAATTTTCTTATATGCCTGCTCCGCAATGCGATTTTCCTCGACCTGTCTCTGAACGTTCAATTCGCAAAGCTGCTCCGCAAGCTCCTCTGCCGTTGCGGCATCCTCGGAAAGAAGTAATTCTACTGCGATGCTTGCACTGCTGACACGTCCTGCCGCGTTCATGCGAGGTGCGATCCCAAATCCGATAAAGGTGGAATTGATCTTTCTCTTTTTTGCAGTATTTGCACCCGATGCGGCATCGATCAAGGCGCGCAAGCCGGGGCGATTTGTTTTGGTGATCAGATCCAGACCGAGCGCGATGATCAAACGGTTCTCATCCACAACGGGCATAACGTCCGCAATGGTACCGATGGCAACAAGATCTCCGTAAGCAAGACAAGCCTTGCGCATGGCAGAAATCCTTGTTTCTCCGTTTCTTTCGGCGCGTGCGATCTCCATCGCGCATACAAGCTTAAAGACTACCCCGACACCCGCAAGCTCCTTGAAGGGGTAAGCATCATCGGGACGGTGCGGATTGACCACGGCACAGGCGGTTGGAAGCTCCGCGTGACACTCATGGTGGTCGGTTACAACGGTATCGATGCCGAGCGATTTTGCGTACTCGGTCTCCGCATTTGCGGTAATACCCGTATCAACGGTGATCATGAGCTGTACGTTCTGCTCATTCTTCAAGCGATCAATCGCGGGCATGGAAAGTCCGTATCCCTCTCTGCTGCGGCTTGGAATATAATATCCGACCGTTCCGCCGCGCGAGGTGAGATACAAATACAGCAAGCTGACAGAGGTCACGCCGTCTACGTCATAATCTCCGTAGATCGCGATCTTTTCGCCTCTTTCAAGTGCCTGCTCTACGCGCTCGACCGCCCGATCCATATCCTGCATTTGGAAGGGATCATGAAAGCAGACCTCGTCCTTATGTAAAAACGAGCGTACAGCATCCGCGGTATCCAACCCTCTCGTGTATAAAAGGCGAGTAACGACCTCTCCCAATCCCGTCTCGGTGGAGAGTGCCTTGATCTTTGCATCTATATCCTTATCGCCGCCCGTATATCGAAGCGACCACTTTTTCTTTCTGGTTTTCTGACTCATTCTATCTCCTTAAAATCGACCCTTGCCGACCTCTGTTTTATTTATTGATTATCATTCTTTTCAATGATCGCCACAATGACGATATCATGCTTTCCGCGTCTTACGCGCTCCGAATAGATCCAAACGCCCAAAAAGCTCAGTAAAAAGCCGAGAAGTGCAGACAATAGCCGCCATTGCAACGGTTCTACAAAAGCAGAAGCAATGCCAAAGCAGATCAACGCGACCAATATGGGCAAGAGAAACACCAATGCCGCATAGAGCAATACGCGCCCGCTTGCCGTCTCAACCGCAACACGGTCTCCCACCGCGGCCCCGACGTTGTTTTGCGCCACAGAGGTAAACTCACGGTCAGCGCCCATCAAGCTACAAACCGAGCAGCCTTTGCCTTCGACCGATTTGTGACATCCGTCGCAAGCGGATTTTCGATTCAGTTTTACTGTGGCGGTATTGTTTTCCACTGCGATCACAACTGCTTCGGTACGCATTCCGTTCTCCTTCTTGGTTTAATTCATAGGTGCAAAGCGCGCCATAAACGCCTCTGCCGCGCGCAAGCCGTCAACCGCCGCGCTTGTAATTCCGCCCGCATAGCCTGCACCCTCGCCGCACGGGAAAATACGGTCGTGTCCGATCGCCGTCAACGAAGTTGTATCGCGCAAAATACGAAGCGGTGCCGAGGTGCGTGTTTCGGCGGCGGTCAAAACAGCATCATCCGCATCAAATCCGCTGATCTTTCTGCCAAACGAGCGAATTCCGTACTGAAGTGCCCTTGTGACAAAGCTTGGGAACACCTCGTCAAAGCGACACGGACGAACCAAACCGTCACGGTAGCTCGGTTGCACTCTCGTGGGTACGCTACCCGTACCGCCGTTCAAAAAGTCCCCCACCGTCATAATGGGCGCGTAATAATCCTTGCCTCCCGCAACAAACGCGGCGCGCTCGATCTGCCTTTGAAGCGCAATGGCCCCCAATGCGGCATTTCCGTTCACGGGTTCTACGTCCTCGCATCCAACCGATGCCAAAACCGCGCAATTGGCATTTTTACCGTTTCTCGCATGATAGCTCATACCGTTAACGACCAATCCCTCATGCTCTGAAGCCGCCGCAACGACCTCTCCGCCGGGACACATACAAAACGTATAAACACCGCGCTCGCCGCGTGTGTCCGAAAGCGCATATTCCGCAGGTCCAAGCTTGGGATTTCCCGCGAATTTGCCGTATAACGCAGAATCGATATCACTTTGCAGATGCTCAATACGGACACCGACAGAAAACGGCTTGGGCTCACTCGCAAAATTCTTTTGTATCAAGCGCGTATAAGTGTCTCGCGAGCTGTGACCGAGGGCTAAAAAGAGCGCATCGCAAAGAAAATCTCCCTTTGTGGTCTTTACGTTCAAGCTGCCGTCAGAGTGCTCGACAAAATCGGTCATACAGCAATCATAGATCACAGATCCGCCAAGTTGCTCGATCTCGGAAAGGATCTCCGAAACGACCGTGCGTAAAAGGTCTGTTCCCACGTGCGGCTTGGATTTGATCAAAATTTCCTCCGGTGCTCCAAACTCACACATCGTCTCCAAAACGAAATTGCAATGAACATCGTTGATACGCGTCACAAGCTTTCCGTCAGAGAAGGTTCCGGCACCTCCCGCACCGAATTGGATATTGGATTCGGTATCCAATATGCCCTCTTTTCGAAAACGCTCAACCTTTTTCGCACGCTCTTCGACAGAGGATCCGCGATCGATCAGAATCGGCGCGTATCCATGCTTTGCCAAGGACAGCGCGGCAAAAAGCCCCGCCGGACCCATTCCGACCACAAGCGGTCTGTTGTTTAATTTTTCCGTTCCGATCGCCGTTTCCGTTTTCTTGCTCTCAACAAGCTTGATCCCAAGATCACGCAAGCGAGTGATTGGAAAAGCATCACGCGGCTTTTCGCTTGATGCCAGAACCGTGCATACAAAACGAACGTCATCTCGCCGTCTGGCATCCACAGATCGTTTATAGAGGCGAAAATGAAGCGTTGAGGGCGAGACCCCCGCGCGCTTCATTTTGTCTTTTGCTTTTTTGATTACGTCTCCGTCATCCGCCAAAACGGACACACTGATCCCGCCGATCAAAAATTCGGTCTTTACGGTATTGGAGTTCATGGCAATACTTCCGTAATTCCCGCAAGATCCTCTGTTTGGTTCTCCGGCTTTGTTTCATGGAGGTTCACAACCAAAAGCCAAACAATCAAGGCAAGGATCAGACAGAGGAGTCGCGGAACGAGATCCAAGCGCTTGAGTATTCTTTTCTCCGCTTTCTTGGGAGCGATCATATTACCGACAATGTTCTTCTTCATGTTCGACTCTCCTTCCCATCATGCTTGCGGATTGCTTTCTTCGTTGGAGACATCCACCGCCTCCGTTTGCGGATCAACATTGACCGTTTCGTCAAGAGCCTCCTCGACCGTAGGTGCAACAGGTACTTTTGCACGACCCGCGTTCATCAATTCCTGCAACCGCTCGTCGATTGCGGATTGGAAGCGTGCCTCGGCAGTATTGCGCTTTGCGCGGAGATAGGTGTTGCCGGCAATATAGGTCAAAAGGATCTCCTTGAGTGTTTCTCGGTCAATATCCCGCAAAAGATTGCGATTCTGCGCGACAGAGACCACTCCGGTCTCCTCCGAAATCACAACGACCAATGCATCACTGACCTCGGTTACACCAACAGCCGCGCGGTGACGGGTTCCCATGGTTCCAAAATCGATCTTCCCCTTGGACGAGGGCAAAACACAGCTTGCGGCAACGACACGCATATCGCGGACGATGACCGCACCGTCATGCAAGGGAGATTTGTCAAAGAAAATGTTCAAAAGAAGATGTGAGGAGAGCGACGCGTCAATGTACTTTCCCGTCTGCACGAGATCGCCAAGCTTTGTGAGTCCTTCAAAAACGATCAAAGCACCCGTGCGGCTCTCCGCCATTTGGTAGATCGCATCTACGACCTCTCCCGTGGTAGCCTTTGCAGCGCTCAAGCGTCTCTTGGAAATTCCGTTCCGCCCAAGATTGAGGAAGGAGAAATTACCGATGCGCTCGAGCGTATCACGGAATTCGGGTTGAAAGATCACAACGGCACAGAAGAATGCTGCGCCCGCAAAAAGCTCCGCCAGATAGGACAGCGCAGGAAAATCGATCAACGTTGCAAGGATCGCCGACAGAGTCACCACTACAAGTCCCAGCATCATTCTTCCCGCACGACGGCGACGGAAGAATTTGTAGAGCGCATAGATAAGCATGGAGAGCAAAAGAATATCGATTACGTCCTTCACACCGATCTCGGAGATCGGCTTGACAATATAGTCCATTGTAAAATCAGAAACTGTATTCCAGATTTTGGCAAAAATATTCATTGCAACCTCCCAACGCGCCCGAATTTGCATCGGTTCTGCCGTTCGATACGGCAAAACATACAAAGCAGGCGAGAATTACTTTAATATTATATCATATATTTATAGAAAATCCAATAGGTTTTGAAAAAAAAGCATGAAAAAATGCAAAAAAAGAACGCGGTCACAGATAACCTGCGACCGCGCCCACTTTGACGTGCCTGTAGCTTATTTTTTGTAATCACCGCTACGCTTTTTCAGCATATCGTGCTTGATATCCCATAGCTTTTGCGAAAGGTCAACGTAGTAGTTATGAGGATTGGTAAAGCGGCGCACCTCTTCCCACATTCCAGCGATCTCCTCCGCACAATGTTGGCGGATATCGTCAAGTGCGGGAAGCGTATAGACCTGCTTACCGTTCTTGAATACGGGAACGAGCAGCTCGGTTGCGGTAAAGTTTTCCATTGTCTTGCGCTTCCACGTATGCTCAGGATCAAAGATCTCAAGCGGCTGCGTGTCATCAACGGTCTCGTCCCACAGACAGATCAGATCCGCCTCTGCCTTGCCCGTGTCACGGCCACGCAGACGGTAGACCTTTTTAAAGTGCGGTGTGGTGATCTTACCGACGTTTTCGCTGATCTTGATCTTGGGAATGATCTCTCCGTTTTCGTTTTCTACAGCACAAACCTTGTAAACACCGCCAAAAACAGGATCGCTCTTGGCTGTAATCAGTCTCTCGCCAACACCAAACGCATCAATCTCCGCTCCCTGACGGATCAATTCACGGATGATATACTCGTCCATTGAGTTGGAAACAATGATCCTACACTCGGTCCAGCCCGCATCATCGAGCATTTTGCGTACCTTTTTGGTCAGATAGGTGATATCACCCGAGTCAATACGGATACCGCATTTACGGATTCCCTTAGGCGCAAGCACCTCATTGAATACGCGGATCGCATTTGGAATACCGGACTCTACAACGTTATAGGTATCAACAAGAAGCGTTGCGTTGTTGGGGTAAATCTCACAGTAGGTCTTGAATGCCTCGTACTCGGTGTCAAACATCTGTACCCACGAATGTGCCATGGTGCCGGTTGCCGGAACACCGTAAACCTCGTCGGTAATGGTGCAAGCGGTCGAATTGCATCCGCCGATATAAGCCGCACGAGCGCCGAGGATCGCCGCATCCGCGCCCTGCGCACGGCGAGAACCGAATTCGCTGATCGCTCTTCCCTTCGCGGCGCGTGTCAAGCGAGCTGCCTTGGTGGCGATCAGGGATTCATGGTTGATCACCATCAAAACATAGGTTTCAATAAACTGTGCCTCGATCGCTCTGCCGCGAACGGTCATGAGAGTCTCACCGGGAAACACCACCGTTCCCTCCGGAACTGCCCAAATATCACCCTCAAAATGAAAATCTCTCAAAAAATTCAAGAATTTCTCGGAAAAACAATTTTTGGAACGCAAAAATGCGATATCATCCTCGTCGAAGTGCAGATTGTTAATGTAGTCGACGATCTGCTCAAGTCCCGCGACCACGGCAAAGCCGCCGTTATCGGGGTTCTGACGGTAGAATACGTCAAAATAAACAATCTTATCGCCCATTCCGCATTCAAAATAACCGTTGCCCATCGTCAACTCATAAAAGTCGCAGAGCATTGTCAGATTTCTGGAAATATCCTTCATGGTAATCAATCCTTTCGAATTTTGAACTTTCTTTGTCAAAAGTATAACACATTCCTACATGAAATGCAAGATGTAAAGAAAAATCTCTCGAAAAACACACATTTTGAAAGCATTTTTGAGAAAAAAGACTTGTAATTTTGACCAAAATCCGATATAATAATCATAATCCTACGAAAAAACGGAGCGATTAACATGAAAAACGGATTTGTTAAGGTTGCGGCGGCAACACCGCACGTTCGCGTTGCCGATCCCGCCTATAATGTAGCTGAACTGACCCGCATCGCAAAAGCGGCGGACAAGGAAGGCGTACGTATTTTGGTATTCCCGGAGCTTGCGCTGACAGGCTATACCTGCGCGGATCTTTTTGCCTCGGACGTTTTGCTCGAGGCTGCGAAAAATGCTTTGAGTACCTAT
>JAFTJB010000119.1 GCA_017456625.1 Clostridia bacterium | reverse complement strand
GCATGAGTGCGAATGAAACAAAAATCCGCCTTCCCATGAAAGCGGATTTTTGTTTGGGACTTGAACCGTACAGCATACTCCTCAAAATCAGCAACGTGATGCAAGAGGCGTGCTTTTTGTCGGTGCAAGCTCGCGTGATTGATGCTTACAGCTTTGCGATGGTCTCGACAAGGATGGTCTTGAGTGCCTGCGGATCGCAGTTGCCGCGAAGCTCCTTCATGCATCTTCCAAAGAGTGCCATGAGTGCCTTTTCCTTACCGCCCTTGTAGTCCGCGACTGCCTTGGTATCCGATGCGAGGACCGCCTTGACGACCTCCTCAACCTTACCCATGTCGCTCGACATCACGTATCCGTTTGCCTCGGCATATGCCGCAGGCTCGATGTCGCGATCCTCAAACATTGCGCCGAGGATCTTCTTTGCATTCGCGCGTCCGACCTTACCGTCCGAAACGAGCAGGATCAATTCACCCAGCTTCTTGCCGTCGAGATCGAGCATATCGTAGGTCATCTTTCTCGCGTTGAGAATGCTCATGACCTCGGAAATCATCCAGTTTGCGGCATCCTTTGCGCTCTTGCAGACTGCAAACGCATCCTCAAAGCACTCGCAAAGCGCGATGCTCTTGGTGATCTGCTCCGCATCGTACTCGCCGAGTCCGTACTCCGTGATATATCTCTCACGCTTGACCTCGGGGAATTCGGGCAAAGATGCCTTGATCGACTCGAACCAAGCGTCGTCGATGACCACGGGCATGACGTTGGGATCGGGGAAATAGCGGTAGTCGCCCGCCGTCTCCTTCGTTCTCATGGAAAAGCTCTTGCCCTTGATATCGTCCCAACGGCGCGTTTCCTGCACGAGGACCTCGGTTCCGTTCTCGAGCGCATCGATATGTCTTGCAATCTCGTATTCGATCGCACGCTTGATCGCCTCGATCGAGTTCATGTTCTTCATCTCGGTGCGAACGCCGAGCTTGCTGCTGCCCTCAGGGCGAATGGAAAGGTTGACGTCACAACGCATGGTACCGTGCGCCATCTCACATTCCGCAACCTTTGCGTAACGGAGAAGCGTTTTCAGTCTCTCCAGATATGCCTCTACCTCCTCCGCACTCGAAAGATCCGGCTGGCTGACGATCTCGATAAGCGGAACGCTGGTGCGGTTGAAGTCAACGTGCGTGGTATCCTCACGGATATCGTGCACAAGCTTGCCCGCATCCTCCTCCATATGGATCTGCTTGATGCGAATACCCTTCTTGCCCTTGGAGGTCTCGATCTCAACGAGTCCGTTGACCGCGACGGGCGCAAACCACTGCGTGGTCTGATATGCGGCGGGAAGATCGGGGTAGTAGTAGCTCTTCTTATCGAAGGTGGTGGTGCGGTTGATGTCGCAATTGAGCATCAGCCCCGCCTTCATGCCGTAATCCACGACTCTCTTGTTGACGATGGGGAGCATACCGGGCATACCGCAGCATGCGGGGCAAACGTGCTCGTTGGGCTCTGCACCGTAGGAGTGTGCGGAGCAGGAGCAGAAGATCTTGGACTTGGTCGCGAGCTCAACATGGACCTCAAGACCGATGACGGTTTCGTATCTCATCTCATCTTCCCTCCTTTTCCATGATCTCGGCAACGCTCATCAGCGCATTCTCGGAGAATGCCGCACCAACGAGCTGTACGCCGCCAAACACGACCGCGGGAAGTCCCGTGATCGATGCGGGGGCGGTATAGAAGTTTTCCGTGTACGACAGATATTTGTTCTCCTTGAGCGCCGCCTCGGTATATGCCATGGTCGAGCAAGCGGGCATAAGGATCGCGTCATAGCTCTCAAACAGAGCCGCAAACGCCTCGGAGATCACACGTCTTGTACGGAGCGCCTTATCGTAGACCTTCATATAGTTCTCGGTGGAAAGCGTTTCCGAGCCGAAGATGATGGCGGTCTTGAGCAGCTCTCCGAACGCCTCGGTACGGCTGTTGGTATAAAGCTCATCGATGCCCGAGAAGCTTTCCGCGCGGTATCCGTATTTGACACCGTCGTAGCGAGAAACGTTATTGCAGAGCTCCGCGCTCATGAGGATATTCCAAGCAACGCGGGAAGCGGCGATGATGCTGTCATCGATCACAGAAACCTCCACGCCGTTCTTTTTCAGCCCCTCGCAGGCAGCATCGATTGCCGCCTTGACGTCCGCATCGATCCCCTCGGTCATGGACTTGAGGAGCGCGACACGGCGCACGGGAGCGTACTCTGCCCCCTTCTTCAGCTTTGCGCAAAGCGTTTCGGGATGGCTGGTGCCGTCCTTATCGTCGTGACCCGCGATCGCATCGAGCACGTCTCGACACTCCGCGACGGTGGGAGCTGTTACGCTCACCGTCTCGCCCGAGCAAGCCACGGGGATCACGCCATAGCGCGAAACCGTTCCGTAGGTCGGCTTGACGCTGATAAGCCCACTCTGTGCAGCCGCGCGGCGCACCGAGCCGTTCACGTCCAGACCGACGGCGGCAGCTGCCTCGCCTGCCTCAAGGATCTGTGCAGTGGCGTTTGCAAGCTTGCCGTCCACCACCAAAGCGCCCCTGTAGGAGGTCTCGCCCACAAGGTCGATGGCAAATTCGCCCACGTCCGCCTTGCCGCCGAGCGTATAGCCCGCTGCCGCAAGTCTGGTCAGCACCTCTGCCTCAAACAAGCTCACGTAGCCCTCAAGCATTTTCGAGCCTGCCGACGTGGGGATCTCCTTTGTCAGGATCATATCGTCCGCAACGATCACCTTTCCCGTCGCGGCTTCGATCTTCGTTGTATATGCTTTCATATTTGCAGCCTCCCTATCATCATTCCACTACGCGGGGAACGCACCAATAGCCCTCATCTGTCTCGGGCGCGCTGCGCTGAAGATCCTCGCGTGCGAAGGGTTGCATGACCACGTCCTCGCGGACGACCGTCATGATCGGCATGACGTGTACCATTCTTTCTGTTTCGGAGGTATCGATCGCTTCAAGAGTCACAAGCTCGGCCTCTCTGTCTGCGAAGAAGGAAATGACGTCCTCCTTCTGCGCCTCGGTCAAGCTGAGCTGATTGAGCATCTCAAGCCTTCTGAGCGTATCTCTTTCCATATGGATCTATCTCCTTTGAATATACTTTGATCGGTCAGTCTCTGACCTTGATGTGAACCTCACGGAGCTGCTGCTCGGTAACCTCACCCGGTGCGCCCATCATCACGTCCTGCGCGTTTCCGTTGAGCGGGAATGCAATGACGTCACGGATGGTCTCCTCGCCCGCGATGAGCATGATCATTCTGTCAACACCGGGAGCCATACCTGCGTGAGGAGGCGCACCGTATGCAAACGCGGTGTAGAGCGCGCCGAATTTCGCCTTGAGGTCTTCCTCACCGTAGCCTGCGATCTCGAATGCCTTTCTCATGATCTCGGGGTTGTGGTTTCTTACCGCACCCGAGGAAAGCTCAACGCCGTTGCAGACGATGTCGTACTGATATGCAAAGATCTCAAGCGGATCCTTGTTCAAAAGCGCATCCATTCCGCCCTGCGGCATAGAGAAGGGGTTATGCGTAAAATCGATCTTGTTGGTCTCGGGATTTCTCTCGTACATCGGGAAATCCACGATAAAGCAGAATTCGAAGGAATCGTCCTTGATCAGTCCCAATTCGTTTCCGATCCAGGTTCTCATCTCGCCCGCGAGACGGTTGATGACCGATGCGCTGTCGCTGATGAAGAAGAGCGAATCGCCCTCCTTGATACCGCAAAGCTCGCACAGCTCCGCCTTTTGCTCCTCGGTAAGGAACTTCGCGATCGGGCCCTTGAACTCGCCGCCCTCCAGCGTGATATAGCCGCAGCCGAACTTCATGCCGATGCTTCTCGAATATGCGTCGATCGCCTTCTCGAACGCCTTCTTGCCGTCGCCCTCTCCGTCCTTCTTGACGAGGTAGTTCGCAACGATACCGCGAACGAGCTTGTTCTTGAAGGGAACGGTTCTACCGTTGATGTTGAGGAACTCATGCTTTGCGAAGAAGTCGGTGAGATCCTTGATGATGAGGGGGTTACGCAGGTCGGGCTTATCCGAGCCGTACTTGAGCATTGCGTCCGCAAAGGTGATGCGGCGGAAGGGGGGCTTGGATACCTTCTTATCCGAGAACTTCGTGAAGGTATTGTAAACCACCTTCTCCGCTACCTCGAATACGTCCTCCTGTGTTGCGAACGCCATCTCGAAGTCGAGCTGATAGAACTCTCCGGGAGAGCGATCCTGGCGCGCGTCCTCGTCACGGAAGCAGGGCGCGATCTGGAAATAACGGTCAAAGCCGGATGCCATGAGCAGCTGCTTGAACTGCTGGGGTGCCTGCGGAAGCGCATAGAACTTGCCCTTGTGCTTACGGCTGGGCACGAGATAATCGCGTGCGCCCTCGGGAGAGGAAGCCGTCAGAATGGGGGTCTGGATCTCCATAAATCCGAGCTCCTCCATCTGCGCGCGCAGATAGGAGAGGATCTTGGAGCGGAGCACGATGTTGTTGTGGATCTTGCGGTTACGCAGATCGAGATATCTGTACTTGAGTCTGACGTCCTCACGGGTGAGGGTGGAAGCGTCGATCTCAAAGGGCAGACCGAGCTGGCAGGGACCGAGCACCTCAATCTTCTCCGCGCGCACCTCGATCAGACCCGTGTCGATCTTCGCGTTGACCGTCTCCTCGTCTCTCTTGGTTACGGTACCCTCGACCAGAACGACCGTCTCCTTGGACATACCCGCGATCATGCTGTCATCCGAAAAAACGATCTGCGTCGTGCCATAGTGATCACGAAGGTCTACGAAAAGCACGCCTCCGTGGTCACGGACAGTGTCGATCCAGCCCGTCAGCACCACGCTCTGCCCGATATGCGAAATACCGAGCTCGTTACAAGTGTGTGTTCTTAACATAATTTTCATCCTCCAAACAAATTTATCGAAATTGATTATTTCCAACAAAAATCAGGTCGGCGCGAAAAACAAAAAACCTTTCGTCCCATACACATGGGACGAAAGGTCAAGCTTCCGCGATACCACCCAAATTGACCGCCAAAGACGATCCACTCAACTGCATCTTTACGCGATGAACGTGCGGTTCTACTTACCAAAGGGCTTTCTTCCGCAGGCTCCGAAGTGTTTTTCTTGCAGGTCCGAATGCCGTGCTTCCACCACCGACGGCTCTCTGTCAATCGAGCGATTGCAATACTCTCTTCCTCAACGCCAAAATTTTTTTACAAGGTATTATAACATAGGGAAAGTAAAAAGTCAATATCTACGGCAAAAAAATTTTTACGGGTAGACGAATTCGCCGTTGATCTCCTCCTCAAGGAAACGCAAAAGTGCCTCTCCGCGCAGTCCCATAGAGCAACCGACGAGCGTTTTGACGTAGGACATCTCCGAGGTCATCTCGCAGATCGGCATAATTCCGTGCTCGAGTGCAATGCCCGTGCTCTCGTAGGTCGCGCGCTCGCAGGGCGCAAGGAGGAGATCGATCCCACGCGCGTCACACGCCCGTTTAAGGGAGAGGATCGAATGCGGTGACGTCTCATTGCCCTCGGGATAGGGGTTGGTGGGCGCCGTGCAGGAATGGTAAACGCCGTGCAAGATCGCATCCACCCCATCAAGGCAAAATCGACTGTAATCGATACCGACGTAGGGCTCAATTCGCAACACGATGGACGTAATTTTTTCAAATCGAGCATCAAAAAGCAGCATCTCCCCTGCCCCGCGCGCGCCCTTGGGAAACCCCTCACCGTTGACGATGGGCATACGGTCGGCGCTGTAAAAATCGTCGGATCGGTTGGCGCACTGCAACAGATGCGCGCCGTAGTGGAGATAGGTGACCCCATCCGAATTGCGATAGACCGCGTAGACGTTGGGGGCAATTCCCCGACAGATCAATTCGACCGCCGTTTGGAAATTCACGTTCGCGTTCGTCCCCTCCTGCTCGATCGGGAGCTGCGCGGAAACCAAAATCACGGGGATAGGTGTGCCCGCCATCAGCAAGGAAAGCAGGGACGCGGTGTAGGCAAGCGTATCCGTGCCGTGGAGCAGGATCACGCCGTCGTAGCGCGAGAGATCATAGCCCTTCAAGGCACCTATGAGCGTATTCCAATGCGTGACGGTCATGTTTTCGCTCAACACGTCAAGCGGCATACGCACGTCAAAATCGGTTGCCTCCTCGGCGCGGTAGGGACTGCTCCCCTCACGGAATTTTCGCACGATCAGAGCCTGTGCGCGTGCCGCGTCGCTTGCGCGCTCACCGCGCGCGTTTGCAAACGAGCAGATGGTACCGCCCGTCAGAACGAGTAAGATATTTCGCATCGTTTTTTCCTTTTAGACAAACAGAATGCCCCGTCCCGCGCCGAGTCTGCCGCCTCTCTTGAGGTGCTCGATAAACGCGCGGCGCATGGAGCTGTCGGCGGGAAGTCTGTCGGGATTCTGCTCCATGGTGTCAAACAGTCTCCACAGATCGCGGCGATCCTTCTTGATCTCCCACTCGTAAATGTCAAAGCTCTTGTAGAAGCGGTAGGTGTTGGTATGTCTCGGCATGAAGGAATCGAACTGCGGGTCGAGCAACCACGAATGGCAGACAAAGGGACAGGGATCCATGCCGATCTCATCCTTGAAAAATTCCTTTGCCGCGAGATAAGACGCGAGGCACGCCTCCTCGGTCAAGGGCTCTCCCGAGCGCGGGATATGTACGTTGAGCACCTTGGACGTGGGGGTAAGAGCAATGCCGTTCTTCTCGTAATTGGAATTGAACGGAATGATCTCAAACTGCAATCTGCCAATGCCAAAGCGCGTCAGATGGAAAAATCCGCGGAACCAATCCGCCACGAAGGAGCCGACGACACCGTACACGAGCTGACACTCGTCGAGCTTGTAGCGCAGATCTGCCATGCTCTTTTCATAATATGCCATCGGGATACCGCGTGCGACGTAAAGCGCCTTCAAGTGCTTCGAGAGGCAAATGAAGATCAAGAGATCAACGGTAAACTCATTGATCCCGATCAATCCCGCCACGCGATCCGCACCCGCAATGACCGCACGCAGGTCGCAGAGGTAGTCCGCCTCGTAAGCGGCAAGAAAACCCTCCCACATTGCGCGTGTCTCTCCGTTCTCCATGATCTGATCATACGTGGAAAGCAGGCATTCGCGCGCCTCCTGCGGATAATTAAATTGCTCCAAAAAATCACAAATATACGCTCTCACGTTCATTTCTCCTCTCATTTGCGGTAGCGGCGGTTGGTATCGCGCAAAAAGGTTGCCGCCGCGAGCACCCAGTCTGTTTGCATTAAATCAAAGCCGCGGTCCGCGATCCAGCCCCAGCTTCCCTCCGCATCGCCCATCACGGCACGGTCGTCATTTCGCCCGCCCGCGATCACGCTGCGGTAATTGTAAACGATGGAATTGCACCACACCAGCTCGCCGCGCGCGTGGCACGCATCAATGAATTCACGCGAGGCGACGTGCGCCGTATCGTCCGTGAAGAGGACCTCCGAACCAACGAAGCGTAGCTTCCGTCCGCGCACGCGTTCAAGCTCCGCTTCATCACGGATGATCGCCATATACGGCATATCCGCGCAATAAGTCTCCACGATACCGAGCAGATCCTCCTTGGGCGGTGCCTTGACGAGGATCTGATCCTGCATTCCGTGCGCACGGATCGCCTCGGAGATCTCGCGCGGATAGGTCCAGAACTTGTCTACGTTAATATAGCATCTCCCCTTGAAGCGCTCCAGCACCTCGTCGAGGGTGCAAACGCCGAATTGCGTGGGGACGTTATCAATATTAATGTAGCGAAGCTGACGGACAAACTCCCACGGCATACGCCCGATCCGCTCGGAGAAGCCAAGGAACGGAACTTCCATTCCGGGATGAAAGATGACGAGCTTGCCGTCGGCGGTACGGTCAACGTCGATCTCGATCATATCCGCGCCCTCGTCGAGGGCACGCTCAAACGCGGGAATTGTATTACAGGGAATGTTTCCTCCCCACACGCCGCGATGCGCGACCAAAAGCATTTTTTGTCGTGCCGAGGCGCACAGATCAAATTCCATTTTTTCTCCTTCCTTCCCCACCGACGGGGACACGTGGATTCTACGTTTAGTATACCCGCTTCCCACGCAAAAGTCAACCGTTTTTTATACATCCGAGGAGATTTTGACCAAAAAGTCCCCGACACCTGCCGTGTCGGGGAGGAGTGTGTAGACGAAAGGCATACCATTTGTAACAATGCACAAAAGCTTGCAAAAAGAAACGCCGAAAAAAATATTTCGCCCTCTGCGGAGGGCGAGGAGGGCTACGCGCCCTCCACCGCGCCGCCTTTTGAAAAAGGCGGGCGAAAACCTTCGTCAAACTGACGAAACCCGTTTGTTTTGTCTACAGTCTGTCCCCGACACCTGCCGTGTCGGGGACTGCTTTTGCAATTGCTTATACCGTGCGCACCTCTGCGCCGACGGTCTTGGTCAATCTCTTGATCACGCCGTTTGCGATCTGCTCGATCTCCGCACCCGTGAGGGTCTTCTCATTCGAGCCGATGACAAGACGGACGGTGACCGATTTCTTGCCCGCGGGGATCTGCTTACCCTTGTATTCATCCACAAAGGAAGCACCGTACAGGCACTCGTTCTTCTTTGCCATGATGCCGGCATAGATCTCATCCCACTTGACCATCGAGTCAACGAGGAAGGAGATATCGTAATCGTTCATCGGGAACTCGGGGCTCCGCACGAAGCGGTTGGTTCTCGACTTGAAGGGCACGAGCGCATCCATATCCAATTCGACAAGAACTGCGGAGAGCACCTTGATGCCGCAAGAGAGCGCCGCGCGCTTGGAAAGGAGCGCGAGATCACCGATCTTCTTGCCGTTGTACATGATGTTAAGCCATACGGTCTCGTCTGCCCAATAGGGCTTCTCGTTCTTTTCAAAGGTGAACGCCTCCATGTGCGTGTAGCGAGGCATGGAGCCGATGACACCCTTTGCGCGGCGGAAGAGCGCGGAAATATTATCCGAAGCGCCGACGAACGCGCAACCCAGATGCTTCTTCTGCGCGGGAAGCTGCTCGCCTGCGTAGTTGGAGGTATAATCACGGTCAAGGAAGACCTGCGCCTCCTCAAAGATATCAAACTCGTCGAAGTTACGCTCGTTCTTGACGATCGCCTTGCAGATGTTGGGCAGGAGCGAGGAGCGGATATACCTTTCGTTGGGCGCGGGCGGGGTCGCAAGCGCGAGGATGCCGTCGGTATTGGGCATCAGCGCGGTCACGAACTCGTCGGTCATCCAAGGATAGGTGAAAATCTCCTGCATATTGCAACGGAACGCGAGATATTCCTTAATACGTCTGACAAGATCCACGTCAAGCTGGTTGATCGCGCCGTCAAAGGAGGTGGTGATGGTGGTCGCCTCGAAGTTCTCGTAGCCGTACATACGAGCGACCTCCTCCATGATGTCCGCCTTGATGGAAACGTCACCCGTGGAACGCCACGTGGGAACGACGATGTGCATACCCGTCTCCGAGAAGGTCACGTCATAGCCCATCGTGCCGAGCTTCTTCGCGACGATCTCCTGCGGAATACGCTTGCCGAGACGGCGATCGAGCCACTCAAACTCCACGTCGATCTCTTTTCTCTCAAGCTTCTTGACGTACAAATCCTTAAACGCGGTGACCTTCATCTCGGGATAAAGCTTTGCGAAGAGCGCCATCGCCAAGGAGAGTGCCTGATCGCATCTCTCGGGATCGACCGCCTTCTCATAGCGGGAGGATGCCTCGGTACGGTTGTCGTAGCGGAGTGCCGTTCTTCTGATGCCGCGAGACTCGAAGTTCGCGCACTCGAAGATCACGCTCTCGGTCTCGGGAAGGACGGAATCCTTGCCGCCGCCCATGACGCCCGCAAGTCCGACCGCGCCCTCCGCATCGGCAATGACGAGATCGTCGGTCGAAAGTGCCAGCTCCTTATCGTTGAGCAGCTGGAGCCGCTCCCCCTCGTTTGCACGGCGCACCTCGATGTGGTCGATGATGTGGTTGGAATCGTATACGTGCGTGGGCTGACCCGTAGCAAGCATCACGTAGTTGGTAATATCCACAAGCGCGTTGATGGGGCGCATACCGACTCTCCAGATGCGGCTCTGCATCTCAAACGGAGAGGGCTTGACCGCAAGTCCCTCGACCTTCGCGCCGATAAATCTCGGGCATCTGTCCGCATCCGCGATCCTGACGTCGTATTCCTTATCGGTCGTGGGCTCATACTTCTCAAATTCTACCAAGGGCAGATCGTAAAGAGCCGCCAGCTCGCGCGCAATTCCGTAGTGACCCCAAAGGTCGGGACGGTTGGTCATGGACTTGTTATCGATCTCGAGGATGATATCGTCAAGTCCCAGCGCCTCTGCAAGAGGCGTACCCGCAGCCGCGCCAAACGCGGTCACGTCCATAATTTCGTGGTCGTCACCCGCGGGGAACAGATCGGCAAGACCGACCTCGACAGCCGCGCAGATCATACCAAAGCTTGCAACGCCGCGCAGCTTCGCGTTCTTGATCTCCACAGGCTCGCCCTCGCCGTGCCAACGCACCATTGCACCGGGGCAAGCTACGACGACCTTCATGCCTGCCTCAAGATTGGAGCCGCCGCAGACGATATCCTTGATATCCTCCGTGCCGACGTTTACACGGCAAACACGCAGCTTGTCCGCGTTGGGGTGCGGCAGGACCTCGAGGATCTCGCCCACCACGATCTTATCAAATCTCTCCGCAAGACTCTCCGCACCCTCGACCTCGACGGTAGACATCGTCAGGTCATATGCGAGGCGCGAAAGATCCATATCCTCGGGGAGCTTTACGTAATCCTTGATCCAATTCAGTGATAATTTCATTGTGATATTCTCCTTTCGCTTCGACTCAATGGAACTGCTTTAAGAAGCGAAGATCGGTGCTGTGGAACAAACGTACGTCGTCCACACCGTAACGCATCATAACGAGTCTGTCAAGACCGATGTTGACGTAGAAGCCCGTGTATTCGTCGGGGTCGAGTCCCGCTGCGCGCAGTACGTTGGGGTGCGGCGTGCCGCCGGGCATGATCTCGATCCAGCCGACGTGCTTGCAAACGCTGCAGCCCTTACCGCCGCAGACGAGGCATCCCATGTCAATCTCAAAGCCGGGCTCGACGAACGGGAAAAATCCCGCTCTCATACGCACGGGGACGTCCTGACCGAACACCTTCTGAAGGATGCTCTTGATCATGACCTTACCCGCGGTATAGGTGAAATCCTTATCCACGATCAGTGCCTCGTACTGGAAGAACGCGCGCTCGTGGCGTGCGTCGGTGGTCTCGTTGCGGTAAACGCGACCGGGATAAACGAAGCGGAAGGGGGGCTTGTGCGTTTGCATGTAGCGAACGCTGTCTCCCGTGAGGTGAGGACGGAGACAGAGCTTGTCGTTGGCCTCGCCCGCATCGTGTCCCTCGAGCCAATAGGTATCCATGCTCTCTCTCGCGGGATGGTTGGGCGGGAAATTGAGGTTGTCAAACGCGTAATATTCGCTGGTGATCTCGGGTCCCGAGAAGACCTCAAAGCCCATGGAGCGGAATGCGTCGTTGAGATCGTAGCACATCTGCGTGATGGGATGGAGTCCGCCGATCCGGGGCTCCAATCCGGGGATCGTGCAGTCGAAATCCGCCGGGATCTCGGATGCCTTGAGCTTGAGCGCCTCGCGTCTGCCCTCGATCTGCTCGGAGAGAAGAGATTTGACGTTGTTGACCGCCTTACCCATCTCGGGACGAAGGGCAACGTCGAGCTTGGGAATCTCCTTGAGAAGCTCGGTGATGCTTCCCTGCTTGCCCAGGAGCGCGCCCTTGATCTCCTGCAGCTCCGCCTCGGTCTGCGCCGCCTCGATCCGCGCCGCGCCGTCCTTGAGTACTGCTTC
>JAFTJB010000118.1 GCA_017456625.1 Clostridia bacterium | reverse complement strand
TGCTCGCGGTCTGTCTTTGTATGGGCGGTATCGTGTATTTTCGGTGGGATTCCTCGCTACTGATCATGGTCTATATCTGTGTCGCATCCATCGTCAGCTAGTGCGTATGGTTTGGTATTGTTAAGAATGGAGAGCTTTCCAAGCTGTTTATCATCAAATTTGCAGAGCCGATCTTTGCCTGTCTCTTCGGTGCACTGATATTGGATGAAAATATTTGGAAAATCCAATATCTGATCGCCCTTTTGCTCATCGTCGGCGGAATTCTCATATCAAATTTTGATTTTAGAAAAAAGAGAGAAAGGAAACAGTAAAAACGAGGCTACCGTGAGGTAGCCTCAAATTTTTTATTTTGTTTTCCTGTCAAACGACGGATTGAAGGCGTAGAAATTCTTGCTGTCCAGATTGTCCTGGGCGATGCGGAGGGCATCGCCGAAGCGCTGATAGTGAACGAGCTCGCGTTGACGCAGATACTTGATGGGGTCTCGTACGTCGGGATCATCGGTCAGACGAAGAATGTTATCATAGGTCACGCGCGCTTTTTGCTCTGCAGCCAGGTCCTCGTTGAGGTCTGCGATCACATCGCCCTTGACTCCAACGTATTTCATGTCGAAGGGGACTCCGCTTGCTGCCACGGGATACAAGCCCGTTGTATGGTCGACAAAGTAGGTCGCGAAGGGACTGCCTTCGATTTCCTGCTCGGAAAGATTTCGCGTGAGCTGATAGAGGATCGCCGCTACCATTTCCAGGTGCGCAAGCTCCTCGGTGCCTACGTCGGTCAGAATTCCCGTTACCTCGCGGTAGGGCATGGAATATCTCTGATGGAGATACCGCATGGATGCCGCCAGCTCACCGTCCGGACCTCCGAGCTGGGAAATTATGACCTGTGCAAGCTTCGGATTGGGGTTTTTGATCTTTACGGGATATTGCAGTTTTTTCTCATAAGTCCACATATTCTCTCATTCTCCTTTCAGTTTGCGCTCGGTTCCCAGGGCCAAGGCTCGGAGATCCAATCCCAGGAGGTCTTGCTTCGGTTGCCGTACATGGTAATCGGACCGCAGGACTGCTCGTAATGTGTCATGATTTCCTCGCGCTGCTTGATGAGCTGATGATAATAGGTGAGTGCCTCCTGCGAGTGCGGATACGCATCCAGATAGAGCACGGTCTCCTGGATGGCAAAATCGATCGCGCGAAGCAGATCGAGTCGATCCATGCAATTGCGCGCGTTGCCGACGTTATCGTTTCTCTGCATACGGTTCATTTCCTGCATCCTCCTCCCAACGGGCAATTTGCGCCGCCAACCTCCAGCGGCTTGATCAGCTCCGTAAAAATGCTTCCCTCTGCAAGTCCCTCCGCAGGGGAGAGCAGGTTTTGCCAGCCCTGAATGGGGGAATAGACCATTGCAAGCGAGGGCATATCGCAAGCGGTTGCTTGTCGGGAATCGCGCGGAGTGCCCTGACAAGTGGTGCGTGTGCGCTCATCCGTGCGGGGGATATCCGTACGGGAGATCGTAGGAATATCACTTCCACCGGACAGGCGGGAGAGAAACTCCTCGCGCTGCATACGCCGAAGGAACTCGTCGTTGGATCTTCTGCGTGAATATTGCTTTTCGTTTTCGGAATACATTTTGACTCCTTTCCCTCTGTTTGTGTTTGAAACGGTAATTTGCGCCGTTTCACTGTCATTTTATGCCATTGTGTCGATTTTTGTCATGAAATCGTGTTTTTTTAAGTGCATGAGAATTGACAGAAGGGAAAAAATCTGTTATAATAAATAAGATAACGTATCGTTTAGATTTCCGTGAAAGAAGGGAATGGACAATGGGCGAAACCGAACAAAAGATCAAAAAGCTGCGCGAGAGATTGCTCTATCACGCCAAGCGCTATTACGTGGATGATGAGCCGGAGATCTCGGATTTTGAATATGACCGTATGTATGCGGAGCTCAAGGCACTCGAGGAGGCGCATCCCGAGTTATATGATCCCACGTCGCCGACCAACCGTGTCGGCGGAGCGGCACTTGACAAATTTGAAAAGGTAACGCACACCGTACAAATGAACTCCTTGGCGGATGTTTTTTCTTTCGAGGAGCTTGAGGAGTTTTTGACTCGCGTAAAGGAGACGATCGACGCACCTCTTTATTCGGTCGAGCCGAAGATAGACGGACTATCGGTCTCTCTTCGCTATGAAAACGGTGTTTTTGTGCAAGGTGCGACGCGCGGAGACGGATTTGTCGGTGAGGACGTGACACAAAATATCCGCACGATCTTCTCGATCCCCATGCAGCTTCCCGAGCCGTTGACGCTTACCGTGCGCGGTGAGGTCTATATGCCGAGACGTGTATTCGACAGACTCAACACGGCAAGAGAGGCGGCAGGACAGTCTTTGTTCGCCAATCCCAGAAATGCGGCGGCGGGCTCGCTCCGTCAGCTCGACCCCAAGATCGCGGCAGAACGTGCATTGGACGTTTTTGTTTTCAATTTCCAGGAGGGTGATCTCTATCTTGACGGTCATGCGGCGAGCTCGCATACCGAAACGCTTGACCGCCTTGCCGCATTGGGCTTTCCCGTGCTGGAGCAGCGCGTCTGCGTTGCCGAGGGGGACGAGGTGATCGCACACATCAAGCACCTCGGAGAGATGCGCGACGGATTGGCATACGACATTGACGGTGTCGTTATTAAGCTTGATAAGCTTGCGGATCGCCGCCGAATGGGCGAGGGAACCAACACGCCGAAGTGGGCGGTTGCGTACAAATTTCCGCCCGAGCAGAAGCCGACAAAGATAGAGGATATTACCGTTGCGGTAGGCAGAACGGGAGTTTTGACCCCGACGGCGGTGCTCTCTCCCGTTCGTCTTGCGGGAACCACGGTCTCTCGTGCGACCCTGCACAATCTTGAATTTATCCGTGAGCGAGACATTCGCATTGGCGATATTGTTACGGTGCAGAAGGCGGGGGATATCATTCCCGAGGTCGTCAAGTCGCATCCCGAGCTGCGCGCGGGGGAATTGCGTGAGTTTTATATGCCCGATGCTTGCCCCTCCTGCGGTGAGCCCGTGTATTACGATAAGGATGCGGGAGCGGCAACGCGATACACCAACAGCAAATGTCCCGCCCAGCTCTCACGCGGGATCGAGCATTTTGCCTCCAAGGATGCAATGAACATTGACGGACTCGGTCCGCAGATCGTCGAGGCGCTCTTGAAAAACAAGTTGATCTCCGATGCGGCGGATCTTTACGCTCTTCGTGTGGAGGATCTCGCGGAAATGGATCGCATGGGACAAAAATCGGCGCAAAATCTTGTGGATGCCATCAACGGCTCGCGCAATGCAGGGCTTGAGCGATTGATCTACGCGCTTGGGATCCGCAATGTCGGCGAGGTCGCGGCTGCGGCGCTTGCCAAGCACTTCGGCACGCTCGAGGCTTGTCGGAGCGCAACGGTCGAGGAGCTCTGCACGCTGGAGGATTTTGGACAGATCACGGCGGAATGTGTGGTCAATTTCTTCTCTCATGCACAAAACGTAGAGCTTTGCGATAAGCTGATTGCCGCAGGACTTTTGACTGTTTCTACCGCGGCGCCGACCGATGATTACTTTGCGGGCTTGACCTTTGTACTGACGGGAACGCTTCCCACTATGACGCGTGACGAGGCTGCGACGCTGATCAAGGGCGCGGGTGGTAAGGTCTCGGGCTCGGTCTCCTCCAAGACCTCGTTTGTTGTTGCGGGAGATGCGGCAGGCTCCAAGCTGACCAAGGCACGCACGCTCGGCGTGAGGGTGATCGACGAGGACGCATTTCTCCAAATGATCAAAGCGCGCTCCGCAGAGATTTGATGCGCTCGGTGACGTTGTGGGGAAGAGATAAAGAAAAACGGCACCCGCAATTTTGCGGCGTGCCGTTTTATGTTGTATATAGCGATTACTTATGTGCTTCCAGATACTTGACAACGTCTCCAATGGTGACAAAGTTGTGAATGTTGTCATCATCAATCTCAATGTCAAACTTGTCCTCGCACTGCATGACAAGGTCAGCAAGCTCAATCGAGTTGATGCCGAGATCGTTGGTAAGCTCAGATTCCATGGTGATTTCGTTGGGGTCAAGCTGAAGCTCTTCAGCCAAAAGCTCCTTCAATGTTTCGAACATAAAAAACAGACTCCTTTCGTAGCATTAACCTTATTATACCACAAATTCCCGTTTTGTCAAGAGAATGGGGGCAAAAACTTTATTTTCGTAAAATCAGTGATAGGAGGTGAAAAAATGCAGATCCTTCGGTGCCGTCCGTTGGCGCTTTTTTGCGCGGTGCTGTCTCTTTGCTCCGTGCTCGCATTGCGCGTGGATGCTACCGTAAAGCTGTACCTTGCATTGGTAGGTGTCGGTAGCTTTTTGATTATATTTCTTGTACATATATGTAAAAAGCGCGCCTTGGGATGGATGCAATACCTGCTTGCGCCTTTGCTCGGTATTGCCGTTGCTTTTTCATCCTCCTATCTTTATTTCGACTGTTATCTCCCCGACCTGCAAAAGGACACGAGCCGAATGGCAGAGATCGAGGGCACGGTCCTCTCGCGTGGCTCGTCAAATCCGTTTGCATCTGTCTTTTTCGTCTCCTTGGAAAAGATAAACGGCGAGCCGTGTGGAGAACGCGTGGTTTTGGAGTGTGAATATCCGTCCGGAATGCAGAGCGGTGACCGCTTTGAGGCGACGGTTTTACAGCGCGATTTTGAAAAGACGGACTCCTATAACGAGGAAAGCTATTATCTTGCCGACGGATATACGCGTATCTTTACCTGTGCAGACTTCGCGGATTGTGAAATCGGGCAAAAGAACGATACGGATGCCCGCGTTTGGTTTTCAAGGCTGAATACCGAGCTTTCCGTGCGATTGGCAGATTATGTAGGTGAACGTGAGGGTGGCTTTATCGCCGCGATCCTGCTTGGAAATCGGTCGATGCTTTCCGATATGACTGAAACCGATTTCAGACGAGTCGGTGTTTCCCATCTTTTGGCGCTCAGTGGATTGCACGTTTCGGTTTTGATCGGCTTTTTAGAGCTTTTAATGCGACGGCTACACATTGGAAGGCTTATTCGTGCGGCGATCATTCCTCCCGTGCTGATCGGCTATCTTGCGCTCACGGGCTTTTCGGTTTCCGCCATTCGCGCGGTGCTGATGGTTTGTATCATGTATCTCGGTTACGCTTTGCGCGCGGATTATGATTCATTTACTTCATTGTGTGCGGTTTTGGCGCTTTTGTTGACCTTTACACCATATGCCGTTCTGGATCTTTCTTTGTGGCTTTCCTTCCTTGCGGCGGCATCGATCATAGTGTTCTCACCTTGGATCTTCAAGATCGCTTCTTGGATCAAGGGAGTGGGGAAGCGCTTCTTTTTGCGACGGTGGCTTGCGGCAACCGTCTCGGCGATCCTGGTCGGCGCGGTTGCAAATGCGGCAATTCTCATGTTTTCCGCGTTTGTATTTGGTGAGATCTCGGTCTTGTCTGTGCCGGCGACCCTTCTCTTGTCGCCGCTGATGTCGCTTTTGATGATCCTTTCGGTTCCGCTTTTGCTTTTTCCAAAGCTTCCGATTTTGCTTTATCCGTGTCGCTTTCTGTCGGCGTTGATCCTGGATTTGACGGAATGGATGTCCGATCTTGAGGGGATCCTGCTCACGGTCGGCAGCAAAACGGAGACCGCTGTGCTGGTTGCGCTTTCAAGCGTGCTGATCCTGCTTGCCGTTTTGCGGATCCGTCACGCAACGGCAATTCTCGTGATCCCTCTTTTGACGGTGATCCTTTTTGTATTATCTCACCTGTTAACGGTCAATACACCGCGTGCCTATTTGGAATCGAGCGAGGAATGTCCTTATGAGATCCTTTGCGAGGGTGGAAATTTGATCGCTGTCGATCGCGGTGCGGTGTTCGCATCGGACACAAAAGCATTGATTGATCTTGCACGCGAATATCGATGTACCGAGATCGGGGATCTTTGTATTGCCGAATTTGATAACCGTACGCCGTACACGGTTGCAGCGCTTGCAAGTAGAATCCGCGTGCACCGTATCCGCTTGCCGATCCCTACCAACGAAGGCGAGCGTGCCATCGCCATACGAATCGGTGAGGAGGCAGCGGTGCAAGGGATAGAGATCTTTTATGACGTGTACACGCTTGCCATCGAGGATTGCGGAGATCCGTATTTATGGGAATCCCATCCTCCTGTAACAGAATAAAAAACAGTGCCGCTTTTCTGTGTCGAAAAGCGGCATTTTTTCATACGCTTTTAGTGTTGAAGGAGCATTTTCTTCTCATGAAATAAGAGACCGAGAAAGGATTGACAGCGATGGTGGAGAGAGGGCGTATCGCACTTTTAGGGGGAGATGAAAGGCAGATCTATCTTGCACGCGCATTGGCGCAGAGAGGACGGAACGTATGGGTGTGGGGACTCGGTGACGTATCGGCTCGGGTTTGCCCCGCAAAGGTCGCAAATACACCCGAGGAGGCATTGCGCGGCGCGGTGGCAGTGCTTTTACCTATGCCTGCAAGCCTTGACGGCGTGCGGGTGCACGCTCCGTTGGCAGGCGATGAATCCTTGCGCTTTTCCTATATCGCGGAGCATTGGGAGGGAGGACTTCTGCTTGGCGGAAAGCTTCCACCAGTGGTATATACGCTTCAAACGTACCGTCCGACCGAGGTGATCGATTATTTTCAGGACGATATCCTTCAGCTCAAAAACGCTCTGCCGACTGCGGAGGGCGCGATCGCGATTGCCATGCGTGAATTGCCCGTTACGATCGATGGGATCCATGCGGCGGTGATCGGCTACGGTCGGATCGCTACGGTGCTTGCGGATAAGCTGACCGCACTCGGTGCGCAGGTCTATCTCTATGCGCGCAAGCCTGCGGATCTGACGCGTGCCGCCCTGCGCCATCTCTTTCCCATGCGTCTATCGACAGTAGGGGGGAGAAGCTCACTTTGCTCTCTTCCACGCGATTGCCGCGTGATCTTCAATACCGTTCCGTGTCCGCTTTTTACGCACGAGGTGATAGAAACGCTTCCGAGAGACTGCTTGTATATCGATCTCGCATCGGCACCCGGAGGGATCGATTGGAGCGCAGCAAAGGAATTGGGGATCCGAACGGTATGGGGAACTGCCTTGCCCGGGAAATGCGTTCCCGAGAGCGCAGGGCTGATCCTGGCAGAGTTTCTTGATGACGTTTTGGAAACCAAGGGGGTGGATTTATGTTAGGATATGCTTTTTGCGGCTCGTTTTGCACGCATTCGCAGGCACTCAACGAGCTGAAGGGGCTGATCGATATGGGATACGACGTGTTACCGATCATGAGCGAGACGGTCTGGACGACCGATACGCGCTTTGGAACGGCAAAGGAGCTTCGTGAGCGCGTGGAGGAGCTGTGCGGACGTTCGATCGTGCATACCGTAGTCGATGCGGAGCCGCTTGGACCCAAGCAGCCGCTCGATGCGCTCCTGATCAGTCCTTGTACGGGCAATACGCTTGCCAAAATTGCCAACGGTATCACCGATACGGCGGTCTGCATGGCGGCAAAGGCGCATTTGCGCCGGGACCGTCCGCTTGTCATCACGCTTGCATCCAACGATGCGCTGTCGGCAAATCTGCAAAATATTGCAAAGCTCCTCTCGCGCAAGCACGTTTATTTCGTGCCGATGAATCAGGACGATCCCGAAAAGAAGCCGCACTCTCTCGTGGCGGATTTTTCTCTTTTATACCCGACCCTGCACGCGGCGTTTGAGGGGAGGCAGTTTCGGCGTCTGTTTCAGTGATCGGCATCGCGACAGAACAGAGAAGTGATCCATTGGCGATCCTCTCGCTCAATGCTTCGGGTAAGGAGCAGGAGCAGAAGATAGACAAGGATGACCAAAAGGCAGTGAAATATGATGGAAAGTGCATCGTTTTGAATTTCAAGACCGATTGCGGGGAGCGAAAAACGCACCGCGCAGGTGGCGGCAACGATGCATGCGAGGGGCTTGTAGATCCATTTAAAGAGTCGTACGGGAGTCTTGCTGACTGAGAGTAGATGGGTAATGCTGAGCACTGTGTTAAAGCATTCCGAGAAATAAACGGTGAAGATGTAGCCCCAAATGCCGTACTTTGGCACCAAAAACCAAACGAGAACGACCGAAATGAGCGCGTCGACAAGATTGACGTTCATGGAAAACACCTGCTCGCCCAAGCCCTTCATCATGGCATCGGTTGCGGTATCAACGTACATGATGGGGATTAAGGGGGCGAGGATGCGGATGTAATTGCCTGTCTCTGTCCCGGGGTAGAGCGCGTTTCCGATCTCGTGGGAAAAGCAGACCAATATTCCTGCGGCACCGATGGAAAAAAGCATGGAGAGCGACCAAACACGCCCGATCATGTAACGGATCCGTTTCTGACTTCCTTGAACCTTGCATTCGGCAAGCTCGGGAACGAGAAGCCCCGAAAAGGAGGAGATGAGTGCCGCAGGATAGAGAATTACGGGGAGCGCCATGCTCTGTATGCTTCCGTAGGCGATGAGGGATGCGCTGTGGGAGGCACCGCTGCTACGGAGTCCGCGCGGAATGAGGATGTGCTCGAGTGTGATCAGTCCCGAGCGCATATATGCCGTGAAGGCGACGGGGAGGGAGATCCCGAGCAGCTTCCTCCCTTCGTGCGAGACCGTCGGTTTATCCATACGTGGAAAATTCCGCTTGCGGTCACGGAAGTAAAGTATGGCGGAAAGGATGCAGGAGAGTGTTTCGGCGAGTGTGCCGCCGAGTACAAGCGCGGAGCAAGCGGCTTCGATTCCACCGTCAATGAGGAGTGTGAGGAGATGCATGGTGCATCCGATCTTGATCGCTTGCTCGCAGACCTGAACGGCGGCGTTCTTATAGACCCGACGAACGGCAACGAAATAGCCGTTGAGCGCGGAGGAAATGGCGATGAGCGGAAGCGTGATGGCAAAGAGACGAAGGGAAGTGACGGTGCGTGCATCGTGAAGCCAGCGTGTGCCGATCACAGGGGCGCCAATGGCAAGCAAAATTGCGGAAAAGCAACCGAAAAAGAGCGCGTATGCAAGCGCTTTTTTCATAGCGGGTGAGATTGCCTCGTGCCGTCCCTCTCCGATCGCATCCACGACGATGCGGGTCACGCCGAGGTTGATCCCAGAGGTGGCGAGCGTGAGCGCAAAGCCGTATACGCCCGACATGAGTGAATACAGCCCGATTGCCTCCGCGCCGACTCGGTTGGATACGTAGACCTGAAAGCAGACTCCGACCGTGCGCATCAAAAGCGTGGCGGAGGTGAGGAGAAGGGCATTCCAAAACAGCCTTTTTGCTTGCTTCATTGTTCGTCATTCCTTTCGATTTCTACGTTCTATCTTATGTAATATCAACAAAGAATATTTACTTTTTTGAGAAATGCGTACAAAAACATGATGCGGAACTGTGCAAAATATCATAGGAATAAAAAAAGTGTAAAAAAATGAAAAATTCCTATTGACAAACGTGAGCAAATGTTATATGATATATCTTGTTTTTTTACATAATCGAGATAAAACAAAAAGGAGAAATGAGTATGGTAATTCATGTGTGTGAGCTTTGCGGATACGAGTACAATCCCAAGGCAGGAGACCCCGACAACGGAATTGAGGCAGGAACCGATTTTGAGGATATTTCCGAGGATTGGACGTGTCCCTTGTGCGGTGCAGGTAAGGAAGATTTTACGGAGGAGACGAGAAGCGACGACGAGGAGCTTTGAGGTTACTTCAATGGTGCGGAAGAAGCTGTCTTCCGCATTGTCATTTCAATAGAGAGAAGGCACTCATGCTTGAGTGCCTTCTCTTGTTTAATCGATGGATTTGTCGATGGCAAATCGAGTGATCTTGCGCGAGGTGTTCTTTGGAAATTCCGTATCGCGGAGCTTGACTTTTCCTACGGTTTTATAGGAAACGTTCTTTTGATTGATCTTCTTGATCTCTGCATCAAAATATGCTTGCGCATCGGTGATTTCGTGGAGTGCCAGTGCATCCGCATCGGGATAGATCTCGGCAACGATGATCTCCTTTTGAGGATCGGACTTGCTCTCTCCCGCGTAGACCACGACCTCGGAAACACCGTATACGCCCTGAATATCGGTCTCGATCTCCTCGGGGTAGACGTTCTTGCCGTTGGAGAAAATGATGAGATTTTTCAGGCGACCCGTAATGTAGATCCATTGGTCATTGCCTTCAAGCTCGATCTTGCCGTAGTCTCCCGTGCGGAAGAAGCCCTCCTCGTCGATCACGGCGCGGGTAGCCGCCTCATCCTTGTAGTAACCGAGCATGACGTTGGGACCGCGGTAAGCGATCTCACCCTCTCCGTTTTCGTCCGGATCGAGGATCTTGATCTCGCCGCCAATGATGGGCAGACCGACCGACCCGTTTTTGCGGTATTCATTACGGTTGCAGGAGATCAGAGGTGCGCATTCGGTAATGCCGTATCCGTTGAGGATGGTGATACCGATGTCCTCAAAGAAATCAATGATGCTCTGATTGAGCGCCGCACCGCCGCAAATGATCATTTCGATCTCGCCGCCAAAATTCTTGGTGACCGATTTGAAGAGCGTCTTTCTCGCATCGATACCGACACGGCGCAGTCCGTTAGAAATTTTGATCAGCTTTTTGAGCATCTTCAGCTTGCCCGACTTTTCGGCGCTCGACATGATGCGCTTGTAGAAGGTTTCAACGAAAAGGGGAACGAGAATGAGGTGCGTGGGCTTGAATTCGTTGAGTTCCTTCATAATATAGCGAATACCGGAGGAAAGATAGATCTCACAGCCCTGCGCGAAATGACCGATGAGGTTGACGGTGGAGCCAAAGGTGTGATGCGGGGGAAGCACACACATGGTTTTATAGGTGATCTGGAAATTGTACATTCCTTGCTCCATGTCCGAGCAGATGTTTGTCTGTGAGAGCATAACGCCCTTGCCCTTACCGGTCGTTCCGGAGGTGAATACGATCGATGCAAGCGCACCGTTGTCGATCTCGTTTTCAAGATACGCGTTGTCACCGTCCTTGACACGTGCCGCACCGTTTGCGCGAAGCGAATCCAGGGTGGGCAGGTCTGCAAAAGCATCGCCCATCGCGATCACGGTTTGCAGGGCAGGGTAGCTTTTGCGTACGTCATCAAGCTTTTTCTCGATTATGGGCGAGCAGAAGGCAAATTCGCATTCCGCCGTGCAGAGGATGGATGCGATGTCGTCCGCGGGCAGCTCCTTGTCGATCGGAACCGTCACAGCGCCCATGGACATGGCTGCAAAGTAGGTAAATACCCACTCGGGAGATGCCTCACCGATGATGGCAACGGTCTTGCCCTTCATGCCCATTGCGAGCATTTCGGTCGCAAGCGCTTGGACGTAGTCGCGGCACTGAGCGTATGTGTAGTGAAAAAGCTCCTTGCCGGAGGGGATTTTTTTATAGGTCAGCGCATTTCGCTCGGGATAGCGCGCTGCGACGTTTTCGATCATGGTACGAACGTTGTCAAAGCGCGTTGTCTCATAGAGAGGGTAGTTGGATTTTCTGTTTTTAAATCCCATATTTTCATTCTCCTTTTCTATTTTTACAAAATCGTAGGATCGATAAACTTTAAATATAGTTCATTATACTACATTAAGTGATTTTCTTCAATGCGATATTGAAAAATATCTTTTCGAAATCGAAAATTCGTCAATTTGACGGTTTTTGAAGACGGTTTTTGACTTTGAGGGGGTATTACGAGTTCTATTTTTGTGCAAAATAGAGGATTTGCCAAAGAAACCCGAAAAAAACGGACTTTTTTTAAATTCTCTTGACAAAAATAAATGTTTATGTTATAATTAGGATTGATGAAACCTTGTCGCATGCCGTATCATACCGTTACGGAACGGCAAAAAATACGAGAGGATGATAGATTTATGAAAAAATTACTCGTTTTTCTGTTGATGCTTGTCCTGGCTGTTTCCCTCATTGCGTGTGCCGCAAACGGAGAGGGCGGCGAGACCACCGATGACGACGATGATAAGGATCCCGTCGTGACCACCACGACCACGGATACTCCCACAACGACAACGAAGCCCACTGTAACCACGACTCCCGAGCCTGTTGTCACCACGACTCCCGAGCCCGTTGTGACCACCACCCCCGAGCCTGTTGTCACTACGACTCCCGAGCCGGAGGAGGACGATGACGACGATGATGAGCCCGTTGTGACCACCACCGTTGTGACCACCACCGAGGAGCCCATGGGCGACGGTCAGCCTATTATTCCGTGGGATCCCGACTACAGCCTCAGCTATTAATTTTTAAAATACGCGTAAAAAAGGCAACCGCAGGGTTGCCTTTTTTCGCGTTTGATAAAAAACTTTACTTTTTATAAATAAATTTTCTCAAAACAGTTGCAAAATGAAAGATTTTGGTGTATTATATATCTGTATAATTATATTTTAAAGAAGTATGGATGCGTGTATGGTTCCGATTGTGTATCAAGTTGCGCCGAATTTGACCGTGCGGGCTTGTCAAACAAAAAAATTAAAGGCGGGAATGATCTCGCTTTCCGTAATCCTCCCGATCGAACGGGAGAAAACGCACCTGACCTCGCTCCTCCTTTCGGTGTTGCACAGAGGTACCGAAAATTATCCAACCATCGCGGCGCTCAACCGCCGTTTGGATTATTTGTTTGGTACGGAAATGACCGTTCGGAATTACTATCGCGGTGACCGACACGTCATTGGTATTGCCGCCGATCTGCTTGGAGAGGAGTATTTGCCGCAGGACGGATCGATCGATCTGATGGAGAACGTCCTGGAGGTTATGCGCGAGATCCTTTTTCATCCGCTTTTGGACGAAAAGGGAATGCTTACCGAAAAATACGTCGAGAGCGAAAAGAAGCTCCAAAAGGATGCTATTTTGGCATTGCGCAACAGTCCGCGCGCTTATGCGCTTGAGCATTGCGGTGCTGTCATGTATCGCGACGAGCCCTGCGGAATACCGATCTGCGGAACGGTGGAAAGTGTTCAGTCGGTCACGCCCGAGATGCTGAGTGCAAGATGGAGAGAATTGATCGAGCATCTTGCGTTTGAATGCTTTTACGTTGGACCCGAGAACCCCGCAGAGGTCGCGGAGCGCGTTTGTCGCGTGTTCGCATCATATTTACCTAAGAATCCTGCCCAAGCCTTTCCGAGGTGTGATGTCTGCGGTGACAGAGATGATGCCGTCAAGCATTGCGAGGAGGAGCTTCCCGTCAGCCAAGGGCAGCTTGTGATCGGTCTGCGAACGAATATCTCCGTTGCTGATCGTGATTATTGTGCCTGCGCGGTTGCAAACGAGATGCTCGGCGTGTCTCCCGTATCCAAGCTTTTTGTAAACGTGCGCGAAAAGCACGGGCTTTGCTATCATTGCTCGTCTCACTATAATATGTACAAGGGTGCGATCATGATCTCCTGTGGGCTTTTGCCTCAAAACCGCACACTTGCCCAGCGGGAGATATTCAATCAGATCGAGGCGCTTTCTCAAGGAGACTTTGAGGACGGAGAGCTGACTGCGGCAAAGCTGTCGCTTGAAAACTCCTACCGTCAGCTTGAGGACAATCCAACGGCGCTTGAGAGCTTTTATCTCGGTCGCGCGCTTTTCCATGCAGAGGATACGATCGACGGTTGCCGACGCGGCTTTGCCGCGGTTACCCGAGAGGACATCGTGCGGGTTGCAAGGAAATGGAGGACCGATACGGTCTATTTCCTGAACGCAACGGCGGCAGACGGCGAGGAGGCGGAAAATGAAGAAGACTGAATTCTATTCATCGCGCCTTCGTGAGGGCTATACGCGTATCGAGCACGAAAGCGGACTTACGGTATACGTTTTTCCAAAGAAGCTTACGGGCATTTATGCGCTCTTTGCTACCGATTTCGGCTCGGTACATACCGCGTACCGCAAGGAGCCGAATGGGGAAGTCATCACGCTTCCCGAGGGAATTGCACATTTTCTTGAGCATAAGCTCTTTGAAAACGAGGACGGGAGCGACTCGTTCGCGCGCTTTTCCGCACTTGGAGCAGATGCCAATGCCTATACCTCCTACAACCGAACGGCGTACCTGTTCAGCTGTACGGATCATTTTGAAGATTCGCTTGCGGAATTGCTTCGCTTTGTAACCACGCCGCATTTTACGGATGAATCGGTACAGCGGGAGATCGGGATCATTTCCGAGGAGATCCGCATGACCGAGGACAATCCGTGGGATCGCGGATATCAGATGATGCTGGAGGCAATGTATTGCAAGCATCCCGTTCGTCTGCCGATCTGCGGCACACAGGAATCGATCCGCAGGATCGATCCGCAATTGCTCTATGAGTGTCACCGACTCTTTTACGATCCTTCACACATGACGCTCGTTGTTTGCGGAGACGTCAAGACCGAGGAGGTCATGAAAACGGTCGATGCCGCGATATTGACGCGGACGCATATAAGCGCACAGCGCGTCGGCACAGAGGAGCCCGAAACGGTTCGAAAGGCTTACGTGGATGCGCAAATGCAGGTATCCAAGCCGATCTTCTTTATGGGCTTTAAGGATCCGTTCGTTCCGAGCGATCCCAATGCTCGTATTCGCAGAGACGCGGCAATGACGCTCCTTGATGAGATCCTGTTCTCGCGGTCGGGCGAGATTTACAGTGAGCTGTTTGAGAGCGGTGTGCTCTCTCCCACCTTTACCTGCGGTTACTCAATCGGTGAGGATTTTGCCTTTAACTGCGTTTCGGGCGAGTCCGATACTCCCGATGCCGTCGTTGAGCGCGTGATGGAATACGTCGAGCGCGTGCGGCAGGAGGGGATTGCGGACGAGGATCTGGAAAGGTGTCGCCGCGTGCTCTATTCCGATGAGGTCAGAGCGTACGATTCCACCGAGGAGATCGCAAACCGACTTTTGTCCTTCGTTTTGGACGGCGCGGATATGCTGGAATATCCCAATCTGTTCGAGCAGATCACCAAAGAGGAGCTTGTCTCCTTGCTGGATACGCTTTTCCGAAGGGAGTATCTCTCTGTTTCCGTTATTTATCCGTTGGAACAACGGTAAAATAAATCATCAACCAAATCCAAATCAAGAAAGGAAAACGATTACAATGGATTTTACAAAAATTTCTTTCCCGGGTGTGGGTATTGAGCCGTTCAAGGTAAAGAGCGTGCCGTTCGGTCAGATCAGCTGGTCTACCCTCATCATTTTGGTAGGCGCGATCCTCGCGTTCTTCTACGTTGCTTTCCGTGCAAAGCGCAGCGAGGGCATCAAAAAGAGAGTGACGCTTCTCTTCAGTGCTGCGGCAGTTGTCCTCGGCGTGATCTTCGCGCGCGCAGCCTACGTGATTGCGACGTGGGATACCGTTGGATACAAGAGCTTCGGTGAAGTAGCTGCTTTCTGGGATGGCATGACTATCGGCGGCGGTCTCGTTGGAGGCCTTTTGGCGATCGTGATCCTTTGCGATATCTTCAAGATCAACAGCCTTCGTATGTTTGATCTGTTCCTTCCCGGCGTGTTGCTCGTTCAGCTGCTTGCATCGGTCGGTACCTTCCTCGATGCGGAGATCTACGGATCCGTGATCGGTGAGACCACGTCCTTCTATTGCATCAGCAGTGCTTGCGAGATGACCGCGGGCGAGGGAAGCATCTGGGCGCTTCTGTCCATGACCTTGGACAAGGGAGGCGAGGTGCTTGCATACCATCCGATCTTCCTGTATCAGTTCGTATGGTTCCTCATTGGCTTTTTGGCTGCGCACTTCACCTGCAATCACACACGCTTCAAGGGTCAGATCGCGCTCTTCTACTTCGGTTGGTTCGGTCTCGGCAGTGCGTTTGTCGCAGGTCTTGAGGCTCCCGTAAACGGCGGTGTTCACGGTGTTCAGCTTCTTTCGCTGATCGTTGGCGCTTTGGCGTTTGTCGCTCTGCTCGTTCGTTTCCTGTTCTCTGTCAACAGAGGCATCAAGATTGAAGGCGAGACGCCCGAAAAGCGCAGCTTCTCTCAGATGATGACCTCCGAGGAGCGCATGGAAAAGCGCACGAAGGACGTTGCGTACATCACGACCGTTCTTGATGAAAAGGCAGATAAGGTCTACGGTGAAATGACCGCAGAGCCTGCTGTTGAGGTCGAGGAAGAGGAGACCGCAGAAGCGTAACCATGGCAAAACTGATTGACGGAAAAGCGATCTCCGCGCAGATCCGTGCGGAGATCAAGGATAAAACCGAAGAATTTTATAGCAAAAACGGCTTTGCGCCCGGGCTTGCGGTCATTATCGTGGGAGAAAATCCCGCGTCGCAGGTCTACGTGCGCAACAAAAAGCGTGGCTGCGAGGAGGTAGGCTTCCATTCCGAGGTCTATGAAATGCCCGAGGCGACCACGCAGGCAGAGCTCAACGCGCTTGTCGATAAGCTCAACGCGGACGAGGCGATCCACGGTATTCTGGTTCAGCTTCCGCTCCCGAAGCATCTTGACGAGACCGAGGTCTTGCTTCGTATCGATCCCTCCAAGGACGTGGATGCGTTCCACCCCTACAACGTGGGTAAGATTATGATCGGCGATTACGATTTCCTGCCGTGCACCCCTGCAGGCGTTATGGCGCTTTTGGAGCGTACGGGCATTGATCCCGCAGGCAAGAAATGCGTGGTGATCGGTCGCTCCAATATCGTTGGTAAGCCGATGGCAATGCTTCTTCTGCACGCAAACGGAACGGTCACGGTCTGCCACAGCAGAACAAAGGATCTTGCGGCGGTTGCGCGCGAGGCTGATATTTTGGTGGTTGCGATCGGACGTGCCGATTTTGTCGGTGCGGATATGGTCAAGGAAGGGGCTGTCGTCATTGACGTCGGAATGAACCGACGCGCGGACGGCAAGCTTACCGGTGACGTTGATTTTGCGGCGGTAGAGCCGATCGCATCGTATATCACTCCCGTACCGGGCGGTGTCGGTCCCATGACCATTACGATGCTTCTTCAGAACACGCTTACTGCGGCAGAGAAAAAAGCAGTTAAATAAATACAATAGCAAAAGAAAGAGAAATGACCGCGACGTGCGGTAAAAAGGGTAGACAATCATGAACAATTCAGAGAAAACAATGGACAAAATCGTTGCGCTTTGCAAAACGCGAGGCTTTATTTTCCCCGGCTCCGAGATCTACGGCGGACTTGCAAACTCTTGGGATTACGGTCCCTTGGGCGTTGAATTCAAGAACAACGTCAAGCGCGCTTGGTGGAAAAAGTTCGTGCAGGAGAGCAAGTATAACGTAGGACTTGACAGCGCGATCATTATGAATCCGCAGGCATGGGTTGCCTCCGGTCACGTTGGTGGATTCTCCGATCCTTTGATGGATTGTAAGCAGTGCAAGATGCGTCACAGAGCGGACAAGCTCATTGAGGATTACGTATTTCAGAATAACCTCAACGACAATCCCGCAGACTGGACCTTTGAGCAGATGGCAGAATACAT
>JAFTJB010000117.1 GCA_017456625.1 Clostridia bacterium | reverse complement strand
TTCTCCATATCCGAGCCCTGCTCGAACATATAGGACGAATACTTCTCGCCGTTGAGCGTGAAGGACAAGATCTCGTAGTCGTCGGGGTTATCGATGTGAATGGTGATGTAGATATCCTCATTGGGCTTTGCGTAGTACATCTTCTCCGTCGCGCCCTGCACCACGAGGCTATCCTTGACCGCCTCCTCGATCGCCTCCTCCGTAACGATGCTCGGTGCGGTGGTGACGATATCGCCCGAGGCATCCAGATAGATATTCTTTTCGAAGTCAACCGCATTTGCAACGACCTGCGTGGGATTTTTGGATACCGTCATACCGGTATACACGGGCACCTGCTTGAGAAGAATTCCAAACAGGAATACCCCGAGGAACGCCAACAAAACCGCCGCCGCGACTCCGCCGCCTCCAAACATCCACATCTTCTGCTTCTTCGTAAGGATCCTCTTCGTCTTTTGCTTCAGCTTTTCCAAAAGCTCGAAGCGCTTATGTAAATTTTTCTCCACGATCTCATCGTCGAGATTGCCGATCACTTCCAGGCTGAAATCGTCCTGTTTATCATTTCTCATAGTCATACCCAGCCTCCTTCAAACGGTTTTTGAGTCCCTCACGAATGTCGGTCAGATCGCGGAACACGGTGCTGTGACTCATATCAAGCAGCTGCGCGATCCTCGCCACACTGTCCGAGCAATAATAGCGGCACACGAACACAAACTCCTGCCTGTCATCGAGCGAGCGCAGATACTCGTTGAGGATCTCGCTGACACGGCGGACGTGATATGCCTCCTCCTCGGAGGGGGTTGCGGGCAAACAACCGTTGATCTCGTCCAGAGCAACCGTCATTTCGGATGGGATCCGCTTTCCCGCGCGCTCGTGACGGTATTTTTTGAGCGCCAGATTTCGCATGATCTTGGACACGAATGCGGAAAGCCACTTCGGACGGGACGGCGGGATCGCGTTCCACGTTCCGAGATAAGTATCATTGAGACATTCCTCGCAATCCATATTGTCATGCAAAATGTTATACGCCAACGAAAAAAGATGTCTGTGGTATTTGCGGTCGGTCTCCTCGATCGCGCGCTCGCTCCGCTGCCAATACAGCTCTACGATCGCATCATCCTCCAAAACCGCCGTCTGCTTCTTTTCTGTTTCGTTCATTCCGTTTTCTCCTTATCGGTATCTCAAATAGCCTTCATAATATATAGTACCACAAATTTCAAAAATCTGTCATATTTTACCGAAAAAAACAAAAAAATCCGAGAGATCCTAGGATCTCTCGGATAAAGTTCAATAATCAGAGGGTCACGTCAACGAAAATGGGATAGTGATCCGATGCGGACATGGAGCACTCGTCTGCAACAACGCCGTAAACACTCGTCTTGACGTTCTCGCCATTGGTGAGCATGATGTGGTCGATGCAGTTCTTTGCAAAGTGCGTGCTATCCGATGGGTCGGGGATCATGAAGCCAAGGTCGTTATCAAAGTAAGGATAGGTGTGATGCGTTGCAAGCTCGGAGCAATACTCGGTGGGTGCGCCGCTGAGCGCGAGATCCTCGTAGTTTGCGTTCTCTCCCGTGAAGTAGATATAGTTCGCGTGCTGGCAAAGTCCGTTGAAGTCACCGCCAAAGAAGACGGGAGCATTATACTTTTCTACCAGCGAGGAGATCACGTCAACCGCCTCGACCGCCTGCACACCGCGTACACCGTTGCTTCGGGTCGCCATATGCGTGGAAACGACGATATATCTCTTGCCCGTTGCCTTATCCTCGAACACACCCCAGGTCAATGCCTTGGATGCGCAGTCCATGGGGCTACAGTTGGTTTCGTTCTCCTTATCTACGTGCACCTTATACCAATAGTATTCACTCTTGATCAGCTTTGTGGTCTTGGTGTTGTAGAAAATAGGCGTGTTATTGAAGAAGGGGTGCACCTTGACGTCACGGGGGCAGGATTCCTTGTAGCCCAGCGATTTGAGGAGTGCGACGAGATCCGAATGAGGAAGATCGCGCTCGCCGCGCTTGGTGATGTTGAATTCCTGGCAACCCAGCACATCGGGCATATATTGCTTAAACATCTCATACTGCAGCTCGTTGCGCTTGTCCGCGGGAACGTCCTTGATCGCCTTGCCGTTCTCGTCCTTCCTCGTACCCGTACGGTCGCCGAAGAGGACGTTGTTAAACATCACTCTCACCTCACCGCGCTTATCGTAAGCATAGCGAGAGCTTGCGCCGAAGGACGCGGGATCGAGCATATCGAGGAAGTTGCCCGTCTTGACGTAGCCGTCCTCAAACGCGTAAAAATCCTTTGCCGCATCGGTTGCAAGGAACTGTGCGATACCGCCATAGCCGTAGTAGCTGCCTGCCGCAAATGTTGCGGTTCTGCCGACAATGGAAATCTTCCAATCGCCGTTCTTCAAGCTCTTATCGTCCTTGGTGACGAGTCTGACAGGCTTTCTTGCCGTTTGAACCTTTCCAAAGGTCACGTCAACGCCCGTCGCCGCCTTGATCGCGCAAGCAATGCGATACGCCATGCGCTTCTGAATAAAATTGCCGCTCTTATAAATAACGATACTGCCTTCAAACTTGTTCATGGTAATTCCTCCCGATCATCAAAGATCAATGTCTGCAAAAATGGGATAGTGATCCGAGCCGGACATGGAACACTCGTCCACAACAACACCGTATACGTTGACCTTTACGTTGTCGCTATTGGTCATCATAATGTGGTCAATGCACTCAAGCGACTCACATGTGTTGTCCGCGGGATCGGTCAGCTCGATATCAAGCTCCGGATTGTAGAGCGGATAGGTGTGGTGCGTTCTGGTAATGGATGCGAATTCCTTCGCCACGCCGTTAAGCGCAACGTCGATATAATTTGCCTTGTCGCTGATGAAATACTGATAGTTTGCGTGCTTGGGCAGACCGTTGTAGTCGCCGCCCAGGAACACAGGCACGTTGTACTTTGCAACCAACTCGTTGATCAGATCCACGACCTCGATCGCCTGCAAGCCGCGCACACCGTTACTTCTCGTGCACATATGGGTGGAGATGACAATGTATCTCTTCCCGGTCTTTTTGTCCTCGAACAGACCCCACGTCAGCGATTTGGAGCCGCAGTCGCCGTAGCCGCAGTTGTTGCGGTTCTCGTCATCAATCTGATTTTTATACCAATAATACGCGCTCTTGATCAGCTTTGTGGTCTTGGTATTGTAGAACAAAGGAGTATTGTTGAAGAAAGGATGCGCTCCTACGTCGCGAGGCAGAGTCTCCTTATAGCCGATCTTTGCAAGCAATGCCGCGAGATCCGCATGGGGATGTGTTGCGATCGCAGGACCGGACTCAATAAAGTTTCCGCGCTTGGAGCCGTTAAACTCCTGACAACCAATGACGTCGGGCTGATACTGCTTGACCATCTCTGCCTGCAAGGGGTTTCTCTTGATGGTGGGAACGTCGCGCAGAGGCTTGCCGTCCGGCTTTTTGCGGAAGCCGTAATGACCGAAGAGGACATTGTAGAACATGATACGGCACTCACCGCGCTTGTTGTAGGCATATACGTTGGATGCCTCGAATTTCTCGATGTAATCCTTGTAATTACCCTCGGCAACAAATCCGTCCTTCAACGCATACACATCCGCAGCCGCCTCGGTCTTGAGGAAGCGAAGGATCGCGGTATAGCCATAGTAGCTTCCCGCCGCAAGTGTAACGATCATATCCGCAACGGTGATCTTGAAATCGCCGTCCGTCAGCTTTTTATCGTCCTTGAGTATGAGTTTGACAACTCTTTTTCGCGGACGCACCGTACCAAACGTGACCTCGGCTCCCGTAACCTCGGAAACCACGCAGGAAATTCTGTACGCCATGCGCTTTCCGATCACGTCCCCGTCCTTATAGAGGACGATACCACCTTGAAATTCCTTTGCAATGTTCATCATTTCTGATTGCCGCCGGCAAGAGAGCTTCTCCGCCGCCTGCGGCCTCTCCTTTCATATGGTTGCAAAATTTGTCAAAATCTCTAAAACACTTTCACTAAAATGCCTTGAGTTTAGGTAAAGTTTACTGTATAAAATTGAATTCCTGTTGATTATATTGTAAACAATGTGTGAACTGTTGTCATATTCTCTAAAATGGTCAATTACGGAATGAGAAGTCGGTAAAGATAGGTAGATGGTCGGACGAGGACATAACCACGTCGTCAACAACGACGCAGAAGGTCTTGACATCGACTTCTTTTTTCGCATTTTCAAGCACGCGGTTGTCGATCACAAAGATCTGGTCAATAGAGTTTTGGTTAGTCACTTGAGCGGTGGTAGCGACGGATGCTCCGGGAGCGGGCGTCATAATACGAAGCTCAGTATTAAAGATGGGATACGGCTGATTGGTTCTCAGATCCGAGGTGAACTCACTTGCAACGTGCTTACCGCCGATCAAAGAATCCTGCAGAGAGAGATAGCCACTCTCGATGAAGAGATCATAGTTCGCATCTCCGATGTTACCGTTCATATCACCGCCGAAGAATACGGGGCACTGATACTGATTGACCAGCTTCTGAATGAGCGCCACGATCTCCTGCCCCTGCAAGCCGCGGATATAGTTGCTTCGCGTGCACATGTGTGTGGAGATCACGATATACTGCTCTCCTGTCGCCTTATCCTTAAATACGCCCCAGGTTGCAGCCTTGGAGCCGCAGTCCATTGCGCTGTTTTCGTGATTAGCGCCCGTGATCCTATCCCATTGGGACTTATACCAATAGTATTCCGCCGCGATCAGCTCGGTGGTCTCGGAATTATAGAACAGGGGCGTATTGTTGAAGAATGTGTTATAGGTCTCGCCGTTGTAGGTAACAGTCGTTCCTCCGCCGTAGCCGTGGTGCTTTTGTCCCTGCTGATAGATGGGGTTGGTCAGATATGCCCAATCCTCGGTACCGGGAATCAACTCGCCCGTACCGTATGCATTGTGAACACGCGGGTCGACCGCCTCAACGTAGCCAAGATCTGCCAACAGCGCAACGAGACCGCCATCGCCCTCAAGGTCTTTGCTACCGCCGCGCTTGGTGTTGTTAAACTCCTGGCCGCCCAAAACGTCCGGACGGTACGCATCCATCATATATGCCTGCAGGGGGTTTCTGGATTCGGGATCAACGGTTCCAAAAAGAACGTTGAGAAACATCACGCGAAGGTCTCCGCGCTGATCGTACGCATACTTGGTAGCCGTTGCCTGACCGCTTGCGTGGTCAACGTAGTCACCCGAGGGCTCCTTTTCAAAATCGTAATAGCCATCGGTCTTGAGCGCACTCTTGAAATAGGTTGCCGCATCGTAGAAGCCATAGTAGCCGTTCGCCTTGACGGTGATCTCGTTGTTTTCGTTCGATACGATCTTCCAGCATCCCTTCTCCAAGGTAAGGTCGGTGAGGAATTTGATCACGGGCGTGCCGTCGGCGGGCTTTTGATTGGTTACGGGAAGAATGATACCCGTCGCGTCCTTAATGGCATCGCGTACCTGATATGCTACGCGGTGCTGGAGAGAGGACGAATCATGCTTGATGACCACGTCGCCGAGCATCACCTCAAGATTTGCGAAATAATCCGATGCAACGGTCGCCTTTTTAAAGTAGGTATGATGAACGGTAACGTTCGCGTTGCTCTTTGTGGGCAGCTTGGTCACGTCCTTATCATAGTTGTCCAAGTCATATCCAAACTGATCGAGAATGAACTGACGGAGCGCCTGATATGCGCCAACGTGGGAATTCGCGAGAATTACAACTCGATCGTAGCAAACAAACATATTATAGCCGAGCTTAATATCGTCGGCAGGAATGACGTTGTATTCGTCGTTTCTGCTCGTATCACCAATGAGGATCTCCTTATCCTGTCTCACTGTGTGGGGCTCGTACTCAAATTCAAAATCGTTTACCATAGGAAGCGTAACGCCCGTGATCTGCTTGATTGCCGCCTGCAGATCCTGCGCCAGCTTATACTCCCACTCGGTCCTACCGATGGGATAAACGATGCGGTAGCTCGACGCGCCGTTTGTGAACAGCTTCAGCGTCTCCGCCTGTGTTTTCGGAGGCTTTGAAGGATTGCTGTCATCATCGTCGGTCGTAGTAACGGTCGTCTCGTCGTCATCGTCATTTCGCGACGGCTTTTCGCCAAGGTTAACACCGCATGACGCAAGCATACAAAGCGCCAACAGCATGGCGAGCAGCGTTACACCTAATTTCTTGAGTTTCATCGTTTGGTTCCTTTCTTGCGCGTAATTTATTTTGAATCAATGTTAAAATCTACCACCATGGGAAGATGATCCGACGAGGAAAGTGAGCATTCGTCCACGACCACACCAAACAGCTCGATCTCTGCTTTTTCAAGATTGGTCGCAAAGACCTTGTCGATCGAAGACTCACCATTCTTGATCTCCCAGACTCTTCCACCGCCTTCGGAGATGATTCCGAGGTGCTCATTATAGCGGGGATAACCATGCGTAGTAAAGACCTTGGAGGTGATCTTGGCACCGTCCTGATCCTGAATCGAGATAAAATCCGCCTCCTCGGTCAGATGCTTGTAGAAGGGATGCTCCGATGTGCCGTTAAAGTCGCCGCCCAAAAACGCGGGACACTGATACTTTTCTACCAGATCGGCAATGATCTCGGAAAGCTCTTCAGCCTGACCCCTCTGCGTGGTTCGGTCCTGACCTCCCAGATGTGCGGAAACAACGATGTAACGCTCCCCCGTCGCAATGGATTCAAAGACGCCCCATGTCGATCCCTTGGTGGAGAATTCTGTTGCATCATTGCCAAGCAGCTCGTGCGGATGGTTAACAAACCAATGATACTCGCTTGCTATGCAACGTGTGGTGGCTGTATTATAGAAAAGCGGATCCATGTTGTAATTCGTGTAAAAGGTATTGCCATCCTCATCGGTTACACGCTCGCCAACAACACCCCAGCCGCCTTCCTCGATGGGCTTGGAATTGATGACTCTCGGATCCACCGTTTCCACATATCCAAGATCGCCCAAAAGCTTGACAATGCTCTTGTTTCCCGCCAATTGCCGCTTGTTTCTTGCGATCTCCTGAAGTGCGATCACGTCCGGCTTATAAACGTCGATCATGTATTGCTGCAGAGGATTGCGCTCCGAGATGGGGACATCTGTTTTACCAGTGCCCGTTCCGTTACCAAACAGCGCATTATAGAAGATCACGCGATGCTCGCCTTGGCGTTCAAATGCATAAAGAGAGGTTTCCTCAATATCCTTGAGCGACGTAACGTAGTTGCCGCTTTGGCTTACGTCCGTTCCCACCTCATAAAAGCCCCAATCGTGCATCGGAAGATCTTCAAATGCACGCAATGCCGCAGTATATCCTAAATAGTCTGCCGCCTCAAGATAAAAGCGATTGTTTTCCGAGCGAAATCTCCAATCACCGTTTGCAAGCGTATCATTATCCGCAATCACAAGATATGCAAAGTCAGCTTCCAACTCATCGGCAGAGGAAAAATAAGTCTCCAGATCAATATACTCGCCCGTTGCATAATAGACCGTCTCACGCAGATGGATCGCCATACGGCGGCTCATGTAATCTGTCCACTCATACGCGATCGCGATTCCCTTTGCGTCCGCTGAAAGATACGGGAATTGCGATACGTTGACCGCTCTCGCAAGATGTAGGTCTGCCTTAACAGAGAGTGAATTGCCAACCGCGCTCACCTTACCACCGCTTTCGAGATCAACGCCAAACTGTTCTGAAACGAATGCACAAAGCGCAAAATACGCACCCGTTTTCGATCCGCACAAGAAGGACAGCGTTTCATTGGAAACCGATATGTCATAGCCTTCGGCGAAGGACGCGTTCTCCGCTGCGCGAATAACGATCGAACGATCGGTCGCGGGCGTTTCCGCCGTTTCGGCACGCATATTGAGCTCGACTCCCGTAGCAGATTTAATCACGTTACGTAAATTCAGTGCAAGCTTGCGCATCCACGCGGCTTCGTTAGAATATACGATCTCATAATTCGAGGCGCCATTTTCCACGATCGAAAGTGCGGTTGGCGCAGTGGGATCACCGTTACCATCATCTTGGCTACATGAAGGCAGGAGACAAAAGCACATCATCATTGCCAAAATAAATACTAACAGTCTTTTCATTTTTATTCCTCCATATGTAACATGCAAAATGTAGCGAACGCTCAATTCTAAAAGTGGAGCAACAAGAATATCACGCGGATCTAGCATTCTCATTCGACCGAGGTTCCCCACCCAAAGATTTTGACCACAAGTGAAAATCATATGATTGTCAACGCGCGGCGCCACTCCGCCGCGCGTTTTTTTATCAGTATTTTTGCGTGTAATCATCGAACCGCAGAATGCTCATGTCACAGAACACGGGCATATGGTCCGATCCAACGCGTGTGTACTCATCGTACACAACACCAAAGATGTTCACCGCAACACGGTTATCGTTCGCCATCAAAATGCGGTCGATGGAATTCGCGTAATAGTAGGTAGTATCCTTGGAGATCGCTTTACCTTCGTCGTCGAAGGTATTGAGCTGAAGGATGCCGAGCTTCGTATTCGTATTGTCGGGATACGAATGAGTAGAGATCAGATTGGAAGAAAACATACCCGCAACACCGGTGCTTTGAAGATCAGTATAGCCCGCTACGTTTGCAAAATGGCGGTAGTTTCCTCCTGCCGCATCAGTGTCTCGTCCGTTCAGATCTCCTCCAAGGAAGACGGGAACGTTATACGTCTTGACCAGATCGCTGATCAGAGCCTCCAATTCAAGAGCCTGCAAACTGCGGATATAATCGCTTCTGGTGCACATATGCGTACCGATCACGATATACTGCTGATTGGTTGCCTTGTTGGTAAACAAGCCCCATGTTGCCGCCTTGGATGCGCAGTCAGAGGATCCATTGTCATGCGTGGAATCGGTTCTTCTGTCCCACTGTGCATGGTACCAGTAGTAACCGCCCGCATTGTAGGTGGTTGTATTCTTGTTATAGAACAAGGGTGGGCAATTGAAGTAAGTCTAGTAGGTCTCGCTGTTGTAGGTGACCTTGTATGCTCCGCCTACACCATAGCCCTTCAGATAGGAACCCGATACATAGCTGGAGTTGGCTCCCGCAGTGGTTGTCGCGGTCACCCAGGTGTCCGTGCTACCGGGAACCCTTTGGTTTGTTCCGGGAATAGTCGAGGTCGTTGCATACGCATTCTTCACGCGCGGATCAATCGTCTCCGCATAGCCCAAATTGCCGAGAAGCTCGACCATTCCGCCGTTACCGGTTGTGGAATAAGCGGATCCTCCACGCCTTGACAGATTGAATTCCTGCAGAGCGAGAACGTCTGGCATATACTGCGCGATCATCTCGGTTTGCACCACGTTACGCTCGGAGGTAGGAGTATTGTAGGTAGAGCTCTGCGAATCGTGCCACAGCGTATTATAATACATGATACGTGCAGTGCCGTTTTTCTCATACGCATACTTGGTTACTGCCTCAAAGCCGTCGCCGACCCATGTCTTGTAGTTGCCGCGTGCGGTAAATCCGGACATCGTAACAGGTGCCACACCGCTCCGAATAGCCGCAAAAAGGAAGTCCTCCGCGCCCTCGTAGCCGTAATACGAGCCTGCGCTGATGCAGATCTCTGTCTTACCGGAGCTTGCAGATTTTGTAGTCTCGATCTTAAAATCACCGTTTGTCAGCGTTTTGTCATCTTTAAATACGATCCGATCGACCGTAGTGACAATCCAGTGGCTATCCTCATACAGAGGCAGCTCGCTTCCCATCACATCAAGATAGCGATCCTGCATACTGACCGCCATACGCTTCTGAACGTAGCTGTCCTCATTATAAATGATCCGATAATTTGCGATCGACAGATCAGACAAGGGCGTGATCGCGTCATCGTCGGCGGGAGTCAGATGTATGAAGCGATCTACACGCACGGTCGTCGCCGTGTTTGCGGTGATTGCCGTCGTTTGCGTCAGATCAATTCCAAAGACTTGGTTTACAAAGGAAAGGATCGCGGCAGAGAGTGCACTTGTATCCTCGCCGAGGATCAAAATACGTTTTCCGCTCGTGCTGACCGAATACGCCAAGCCGAAATTGCTTCCTCCGATACTGTAATCCGAGGCACGCTCGGTGCAATCCACAACGATCTCGCACTCCTTGACAAGCGAGGTTGCAAGATTTTCACGCATGGGAAGCTCGACACCGGTGAGTGCCTTGATAGCGTACTGCAAATATGCAGCCAATGCCATCTCCTCTTCCGTTGCGGAAAAAGGATACACGATCGCATAATCAGATGCCCTGTTTTCAACGAGTGTGAGCATCTCGGTATTCATGTAGTCCGCGTTATAAGCGTCTACGTACTTCTTGATATTGGCAAGCTGGGATGCCGTGTACGGACTGTAAGCACCGTTTTCGTTTCCATCGTTGATCTCGTATCGGTAAACACCGTTTTGCGTTACACTGCGGTCATTGGTTGCGCAAGTCGCAACGTAGCCAACGGTTCTCGATCTCGAAGCATCGGTATAATCCGCATAAAAGGTATGCGAGTAGCCGCCGCTTGTAAGCGTTACGTATCCAAGTCCGCTAAAGGTACGGTTATAGTTCTGCTCCACGATATTTGCGATCGCGCCGCTGAAGTAGTAGTTCTCCTCGAGCATTTCGGCATTGTACGTCGACGCAAAATGCGGATTGAGCCATTCGTGAACAGAGGGATCAAAGGTCAGATTCATATATCCAACAGGGAGACCGTTGCTCGATGCAAACGCATCCAGTCGCTCCGTGGTAAATGCGCCTGCCGCCTCAACGTATGCCGTGGGAGCAATGAGTGTACCCAGAGAAACATCAATGTCGGTGCGATTAGAGATCACATCGTAAAGTGACTTGTTGATCAAGCTGTTAAAGCGCAAGCCGGTGGAGTCGGAAGAAAGTCGAACTGCAACACCGTAATCGGAGGAAACGGAAATGCCCGTGACGTGTCCGCCGTTATCGGTGTAAGTATAGTATCCCTCGCCGTAATCATAATTGGGATCCTCGTTGTACAGTGTGCCTGTGTTGGAGGTATAGAAATTTGCAATATTCGCTTTATAGGTACGGATAAGTCCTGTAATCGCACCTTGATAGATCACACCGGCATCCGTCTCCTTCGTAGCACGGATATCTCCGTCGAAGGAGCAATGCTGGATATCTGCGACGCCGCCCGTCGTGTATTTCAATACGTAGTTGACCGTCTGCGGTGTATTTCCGAGTGTACCTGCCAAACCGCCTATATAGATCGCGCCGCGTGCGCCGTTTGCGCTGATATCACCCGTTACCGAGCATCCATACATCTTGACGTAGTTGCTCTCGTTATAGTTAGAATACATACGACCAATCAAACCGCCGACATGTGCCGTGCTTGACGATACGTTGCGGACGTACACGTCAATATCGGAATACACGTTGGTGAAGGTTGCGCTACGCACGTTTGCGGCAACACCTCCCACCAAAAGCGAACCAACGGAGCACTTTGTCTCAACGCTTCCGTAAAGCTTGCAGTTAGTAACGCTCGCACCACCGCAAGCATATCCGATCATACCGCCGATCCAATGCTCCTTGACCGCGGCAGAGGTTATGTTGAGGTTTGCATAAACGGTAACGTTCTCGATCTTGGTTCCGTATGCTGCACCGACGAGCATTGCGCAACCGGGAAGATGCGTGGTAGTCGTAGGAAGCAGTCCGGAGGTCACCTTTCCTTGAAGCACAAGGTTTTTAATGGTCGCATCTGCCGCCATTGCGAAAAATCCAACACAGATACTCTGCTTCTCGGCAATGCGGAAATTGGTGATGCTGTACTGCCCGATCAGATTACCCTTTTCGTCGTATTTTCCACCGTCCAGAACGCCCTTAAAGCGCTTGGAGGAATCGCTCGAGCTTGAGGATGAATAGCCGATCGGCTTCCACTCACGGTTGCCGAGGTCAATATCCGCGATCAGTCTAAAGGATGCGGAAACATAGGAGGCATACTTATCGGAATCGATCAAGGATGCAAAATATGCCAGCTGCGCCGGGTTTTCGATCAGATATGGGTCACTCGCGCTTCCCGTACCGCCTGCAAAGGACGTGGCAACAGTTCCGTCCCATGCACCCGTCGATACTGCCGCAGAGGCCTCCACGGTCATCGCAGGTACTACGAGCGGAAAAATCATAACCAGCGTCAATATTAAGGATAAGAATTTCGTGCTTTTTTTCATTATTCAATCAATTCCTTTCGTGCAAATATGCTTCGGGAATACACCGATCTGCCTCCAAGAGTAATCCTTGGGAGCACAGCGCTGTACCGAAGAGCTTTATCCTTGAAAGGGCTCGCCAAAAAGGCGAGCCCTTTGGTAATATATAGGAAGGATCAGCCCGAAACGTTCGGTCCGAATTCCGCTCCCTCATTTGTCTCGCCACCCAGGTTAAAATCAACAAAGTATGGCAAGTGGTCGGACGACGACATCGAGCAGTCATCTACAATGACTCCAAACCTCTTGATATCAAGATCGTCATTCAGATTCTTAACAAAGATCTGGTCGATGGATGAATACGAATGATTTCCTTCTGCATAGCCTATTTTAGAAATGTCGTTTGCACCGGGGGTCATGATACGCTTGTCGCTATCATAGTTCGGATAACCGTGAGCGCATATAACCATGGAGGTAAACTCCGATGCGAGGCGATTGATGTCCTCGCTTGCAAGGACCTCACCGTTATAGGTCATGTTACCCTTGCTATCGGCAACTACACCGCGCAGAAGATTTCCGTTTCTGTCGAAAATGCTATCCTGCAGCGAGATCAGACCTGCTTCCTCGCTCATAAAGTGTCTGTAGTTTGCAGCACCCTTGTGGATCTCACCGGTGTCGTAATCGGTCCAACTGCTGTTACCGTTACCGTTCATATCTCCGCCGAAGAAGACGGGGCAATCGTACTGGTCGATCAGTTTGTTGATCAAGTCAACGACCTCGCGACCCTGGAATCCGCGGATGTAGTCACTACGCGTACACATATGCGTGGATACGACGATGTAGCGTTGTCCGTTCTGAATGTCCTCGAATACACCCCACGTTGCAGCCTTGGAGCCTGCGTCACTCGGACCGTTTTCGTGAACAAGATTACCGGCCTCATCCTTGTGGATGAAATCCCACTGATATTTGTACCAATAGTAATCCGCTGCGATCAGCTTTGTGGTCGCGGTGTTATAGAAGATAGGAGCATTGTTCCAATAGGTATACTGAACACCGTTGTAATTGACAAGAGAAGCGCCGCCAACACCGTATCCGTAAAGCGGATCGCCGGGGTTCTTGTCAGGCTGAACAAGAGACGCATCCGCGCCGGGAATGATCTCGGTAGGAAGATATGCGTTCTTAACGCGAGGATCAACCGCCTCTGCGTAGCCAAGCTCTGCGAGAAGTCCCGCAAGACCGCCGGCACCCTTCAGCTCAATGACCTGACCCTCTCCGCGCTTGGAGGAGTTAAACTCCTGGCAACCAAGCACGTCGGGCATATACTCGGCGATCATGATCTGCTGAATCTTGTTACGCTCATCGGGCGGTACGCTGTACTCTCCGTTGTCACCTGCGGTTCCACCGAAAAGGACGTTGAGGAACATGACACGCGTATCTGCTTCATCAATATCATAGCAGTATTTTGCAGACTCGGTTCTTCTATCGAGCGTATCGCGGTAGTCTCCGGTTGTGAGAACCGACTCGTCGGTCATACCGAAGTCATAGAAGCCGTAAGCATTGAGCGCCTTGGAAAAGTGATTCGCGGCAGCAAAGAAGCCGAAGTAGGAGCTTGCCGTAATGGTAAACTCTTTACCGCTGAATTCAAAGTTCCAAAGTCCGGGCTCGATCCACTCATTGGAGCCTGTTGCATCTGCCTCCTTGTCGGCAAGGTGGACACGAATGACCGCACCCGAGGTACCAAACACCTCGGCGCCGAGATCGGGAGCATAGCCGGTAGCCGCCTTCACGCCGTCCTGAATTCCGTACGCCATACGCTTCATCATATACGTGGTGTTTTCGTTTTCGAACTCATAGCTGTATACAATGGTGTAGTATGCCATGGAGATATCAACGTAGGGCAAATGCACGGAGTTGATGATCTTTGTGGAGGTATAGTTGGAAAGGACCTTGAGAGATTTGGCGTTTTCGCTCAGCTTGCTAATATCCTTATCAAGCTGATCCAGATCCTGACCGAAGTACTTGTAAATAAAATCGCGCAATGCGAAGTACGTACCCGTTTTGGAAGCTGTCTTAAACACCAAATTCATGCCGCTGGTAAAGATTACGTAACCGTTTTTGTAAACGTCAAGCTCGGAGGGAACCACAATGCCCTTGGGCTCGTCACGGTTGGAGTCACCGACAAGGATCTCCTTCTCGATCATAGTATTGGGATCGTCGTAGTATCTGACGTCGCTCATGATCGGGATCTTAACGTTCGTGATCGCAAAGATCGCATCCTGAAGATCCTGTGCAAGCCTCTTCTCGTGATCCTTTGCGTTTGCGGCAACGACGATCTGATAATCGGTCTTCAATTTGCCGTTCGTATAATAAAGAATATCAAGATTTTCGTTTTGTGTTTCTTCTTCATCGGGAAGATCGCTATCACCGTCACCGGTGGTCGCATCGCCGCTCTCAAAAGCACCGAAGCCGCCGTTTCTGGTAACACCCGCGCAGGATGCAAGCATCGTTGCGCAAAGCAGCATCGCCAAAAGTGCGATCAGAATTTTCTTCATTTTTTTCATATAGTATGTTTCCTTTCTGATTCGTTTTGTCGATTACTGCGGATCGTCGTTGTTGCCGCCCTCTACGACCTCATCCATGTCGGTATCAACGTCGGGATCGGGCGTGGGGTCGGGCGTGGGGTCGGGAACAATAGGCTCATCACCCTCATCGGGTGCGGGATCCTCATCCACGTCGGGAGCAGGATCGGTGAAATAATTCTTGAACAGGTCAAGCTCCGCATCGGTGAACTGACTGAAGTTGCCAAGTCCCTCGACTCTGTGTGCCTCGCCGACCTCGTTTACATTCACGGCGTCTGCCACGTCGGAACGCAGGTTGTAATAGAGCTGCGCGACCTCTTTAACGCTGACAACGTATGCAGGATCAGGCATAAAGGTCTGCTCAAGAAGATTGCCGTCATCGCGGTTCTCTACCAGGCAATCAGAGTAGAACATCAACTCATGACCGGAGGTAGGATCCAGGATAAGGCTGACGTAGCCGACTATGACGTACTCGGTTGCGTATCCGTCTGCCTTGATGTTGGTCACGATCGAGTGGAAGAGATTATCCTCCTCAAGCTCTGCCGTGAGAGGTGAGAGACGTCTGTAGGCATCGCCATCCAAAAGCTTCATCATATCTTTGGTAGCGCGCACGTTGACTGCCGCCTCGGCAGCGAGCTTTGCATCAATGAGAAGGAAGCCGTAATCAAGCTTCTTGCCTTCCATCATATCAAGGAAATCCGCATCCAGCTTTCCTTCAAAACGAAGGGAAGCAATATTCTCACGACCGGGAGTGGGGTTACGGCGAAGTGCCGCACCGGGAGTTACGGTAACTGCCTTCTCGGGAAGGAAGAGGCATCCCTCGGGGGTGAGCCATTTTACCGCGATATAAGGAGCATCGTTCGTAATACGAAGTGCACCATATGTATATACAAAGGAAGCTTCAAAGCCTCTAGAGGCAACCTCTTCGGCATTCGTACATACCGGCTGGGTGGTACTGTAGCAGTTTTCAACCGCACAACGCTCGGTGCGCTGTACGCCGATCATTGCGGCAACACCGCCGGACGGACCCATGTTATCCGCCTGGAGCAAGCCCGTGTTGATACAATTGACAACGTAAGCATCGCCCTTATCGTTCGAGCCTGCCATTCCAAGGCAAGCACCAACCGCGGTAAGGATCGTTCCGGACCCGCCCGCGTAGTTGTTAACGGTAATGTTACCGTTGTTGACGCAACCGGAGATTGCAAGCAGATTTGCTACACCGATCTCAAGCTTCTCAACGTCACCGCTAACGTAATCGTTACCCTCGATCTTTGCGACAAAGCCGCTCGCAAAAGCGGTATTGGAGGTCGTGGAGACCGTTACGTTTGCGTTGTTGATAGAGTTGAGAATGGTAGCCGTGCCGTTGGTACGCGCCGCAAAGCCGCCTGCGAGAGTAGCGACCGCGGTTGCGGTGTTATCAACGTTGATCTCTCCGGACACCGTGCAATTTTCAACCTCTGCGCCCGCCGTTTGATAACCGATCAAGCCCGCAACCAAGATGTTACCCGCCTTACAGGAAATATCCATATCCGTCGTAACGTTGACGTTGGATACGCTGACGTTTGAATAAGCCGCGGTCGCAAGCATCGTAATAGGAGCACCGAAGTTCGAGGTTACATAATTATAATCGGTAATCTTTGCGCTGCCGACGATGTTGAGGTTACGAATGATCGCAGGAGCTGCGGAGGATGCGCCGCGAAGCGTACCGAAGAGCGACAATCCTCCGTAGTAGGGAGAAAGCTTACCGTCCGCGCCAAGGTTGTTATTGGTGAAATTCAAGCCGCTAATGGTGTATCCGCCACCATCAAAAACACCGCCGAAGGCCTGCTGGAAGGTATCCTTCGTTCCGTCTCCGTCATAGTCGTACGCATTCGATGCGCTGTACGCCCTTGCAATCGGCTCCCACAGATATGCGGAAAGATCGATATCTGCAGTCAGCGTAAAGTACAGACCGGACATATTGTAGCCGGGACCTCTGTTAACGAGCCACGAAAAATACGCAAGCTCCTCGGCAGAAGAGATCGGATACGGCTGTCTCTCCGTACCGTATCCCGCCTGACCAAGGCGGATACCGTTTGCGAAGGTATGCGCCATGTGATCATACCAGGATTCGGTGGGAGGAGTCGTAGGTACAGTCTCTTCCGTAGTGGATGTGGGGGTGGGAATTGTCGGGTTTGCACCGCTGTCCGCCGTAGTAGGCACTACAAGGATCACAGAAGCAGCCAAAATCGCAACTGTAAGAAAAAGTGACAAAAGCTTTGTTCTTTTCATATACAATTACCCGTTCCTTTCTGTATAAGATTTCTGCAACGGAAATATCCGTAAAAAATACACTATGTAGACTATAGTTGCCTATAGGAATAGTCAAATTTAAAGCTTTTTATGGAACAAAACGTGAAAGATTATAGAAAACTACGCTCTGTCGGTACGACGAAACCGCAGGAGCCATCGGTAACGACAGAACGTATTTCGTAAGACCCGGATCCGCGGTGCGCGGCAATTGCCGCGCAC
>JAFTJB010000116.1 GCA_017456625.1 Clostridia bacterium | reverse complement strand
CCTCTCCAAGTCTCTCTTGCCCCTCAAAGCTTTTATCAAGCAAAACAGGGCGGTGTGCTCCAAAGAGCACCCCGCCCTGTTTTGCTTGACGGATCATTCCTCAACGTTCCAATAGTCTACCTTGTGCGGCAGATCGATGTTTTTGGCGAGGAAAACGGGATCCTTACCCGCCTTTCTTTGCTTGAGGTAGTCCTTTAGTGCGCGATAGGCGTATTTGCCGAGATAAAGGATCACGGGCATATTGATGAGGGTCATGAGTCCCATCGTAACGTCTGCGATATTCCAGAGCATATCCGCGGAAAGACCGGCACCGAGGAAGATGAGTGATGAGGCAATGACGTAGTAAACGTAATTGAAGCGCTTGCCGGGGATTTTGCCCATAATGTGTGCGATTGCTTTGTCAACGTAATAGAGGTTGCCGATGAGGGTCGTGAAGGCAAACAGCACCATCGCGACGGTAATGAAGATGGGACCGAAATCGCCGAGCGATGCGTGGAGCGATGCCTGAACGTAGGGCGCGCCCGAGAGTGCGGCGGTGGGCTCGATTCCCGAGCACATGCACATAAACGCGGTCGCGGAGCAGACCAGAATGGTGTCGATGAAGACCGAAAGGACCTGAACGAGTCCCTGCTTGGCGGGGTGGGAGACATCCGCAGAGGCGGATGCATTGGGTGCGGAGCCGACGCCTGCCTCGTTGCTGAACAGACCTCTTTTGATGCCGTACATGACACAGGATCCGCCGAAGCCGCCGAAGATCGCCTGCAGATCAAACGCATCCGCGAAGATGCGCGCGAGAACGGAGGGGAGGGCTGTAATGTTGAGTACCACGATCACAAGCGCGACGAGGATGTAGGCGATGCCCATAACGGGAACGAGGAGGCTTGTGACCTTGAGGACACGCTTGCCTCCGCCGAAGAGACAGTAGCCGACGATGAGCGCGAGGATGAGACCGATGATCCAAGGAGTGATCTCCGTGTTGTAAAAGCTATAGGAGGAGAAGGTGGATTGGAGGTTGTAGGAGGCGAGCATATTAAAGCCGACTCCGTAGGTCAGAATGAGCAGGACAGAGAACACGATCGCCAGAGGACGGCAACGCAGAGCGGTCTCAATATAGTAGGCGGGGCCACCGTAGCTTCCGTTTTCCCCTTTCTTTTTGTAGATCTGCGCGAGTGTGCTTTCAATGAACGCAGAGGCGGAGCCGACAATGGCGATCACCCACATCCAAAACACCGAGCCGAAGCCGCCGAGGCAAAGCGCGGTGGAGACACCGATGATGTTTCCCGTTCCCACGCGCGATGCGGTGGATACCATGAGCGCCTGGAAGGAGGATACCTTTCCCTCGTTGGAGGGCTTTTCTCCGACCACGCGGAATTGCTCACCCAGAAGGCGAAATTGCGCGACCTTGGTGCGCAGGGTAAAGTAAAGCCCGCCTGCTACGAGCAGAATGATCAGCACGTAGCTGTAGAGCGCGTCGTTGATCCACGCGATTACGCTTTCAAACATAGTAATTCTCCTATCTTAACTGCAAGTTCTGTTTTATTGTACCCTATATTGCCGCAAATGTCAAGTTTTTCTTTTCAAAAGCGCCAATTTGCAGCTATTGCAGAGTTTTTGCGGACACGGTGTCGCTTTTTTTGCACAAAAAGATGAAAAGATTTGCGAAAAAGCATAAAATTCTGTTGACATTGCTTTTTTGTTGTGCTATAATTGATTAGGTTATATATTATGCGGTCCTGTCCCCTTGCGGGCTGCCGCTGTCAGCGAAATCTATAACAGAAAGGTTGATGGGTATGAATTATCAACGTAGCACAAACAAACGCTTCGGTCTGCGGTCGATTATCGTGTTCATGCTGGTGCTTGCGGCAATGGTATGCTGCGTTGCGGTATCGGTATTTGCCGATGATGCAACTGTGACTCCTTCCGACATTGAGATCGGCGCGGACAATCAGATCACGGTCAGCGGAATCCGCTATTATACCAAGGTCTACGATGGCACGACGGACGTCGTCGGCAGCGTATATCTTGCGGCGGGCTTTGATCGCACGCCCTTTGCGGAGCATCCGAACGTAGAGGTCGCGATCGACACGGTCAAGCTTGCATCTGCAGATGCGGGCAACACCACGCTCAACGTGACGTTCAAGCTGGTGGGTGATGCTGCAGAGGTGGCACTTTATTCTGCACCCACTCCCGTTGCGATCCCCGCAAAGATCGCTCCCGTTCAGTTGACCTGGACCGAGAATTTGACCACCGCCGTTACGGTGCCGTTTGATTACGACACCACCGTCTACGAGATCGATCAGATCGGCGAGATGACGTTGGCGGAATACATCAAGGCAAACCTCACGGGTATGCTTGAGGACGATGTGCTCGTTGTTCCCGAGGATATCACCGTTACGGTCGAGGCAAACAAGCCCGGCACGTACAATACCGCTGTAAAGGTCGACCTTGGCAATTATGTTGCAAAGGATCTGCCGATCGCGGTAACGGTTGAGACTCCCACCGTCAAATCGGTCGATTGGGGCACGCTTGAGTTCGTATACGGCGACGATGCGGTTTATGCCATCGAGGTAACCGTAACCGATACGGCCGGCAAGAAGTGGATCGTTCCCGTTTCTTACCTTGAGAAGGTCGACGGCGCATGGGTCGCTGTGGATCGCATCTCCGGTGAGAAGGGCGAATACAAGGTCTACATCCCCGCGTTTAACGATATGGTCAACGTTCCCGCATGGGACGATGAGGAGAACGGCGACGATGTCACCGCTACGCTCAAGATCACGCACAAGAAGTACAAGGTCACCATGAACGATGCGACCTTCGTCGGAGATTCCGATCTGACGACGGGCGAGAACACCACGAAGTTCTTCGTTGGCGTTACGGGCATCGGTGAGAATATCCCGAAGGCGGTTCTTGATCAGATCAAGTACGTCGACGAGGACGGCAACCCCTTCACGGGTGCTACCGCATACGGCGAGACGGTCGTTCGCGCGATCCTTCCCGTAACCGATGAATTCAGCTTCGTCAACGGAAGCGGCAGACAGATCACCTCTCTGACCGCCATCATCACCATCAACCGTCTCTACGTTTCCGCGGGTACCGAGGAGAACAAGACCGACGTGATCGTGATGAACAACGGCAACGGATTTGCTTCCGATGCAGTTGCGGAGGTCACGCTTCCTGAGTTTGACAGAAACGTGCTTCGCGGTTATCCCATTCACACGGAATTCACACTTAAGCTCAAGGGTGTTGATGCGAGCGAGCTTCTCGTTCTCTACATTCCTCACCATGAGTCTCTCTACTCCGAGAACGTAAAGGAGCTCACCGCTGACGACCTCTACGTTTTCGATAGCGAAAAGAACGAGCTTGTTAAGGCAAGCGAGGTCTTTACCGTTACCATGATCGACGGCGCGTACAGAGTTGAGGGTGTTCCCGCGGCAGCAGAGGTCACCTTTGTGACGGCTCCCGCATACGTAACTCCCTTCTGGCTCTCCGCACCCGGCATTGCACTGATCGTTATGATCATTCTGGTCATTGCGGTCCTGCTGTTCTTCATTGGCATCAAGTCCCGCCGCGCGAAGTCCACCGAGGAGAACGCTCCCATTACGGTTGATACCGTCGGTGAGCGCTATGAGGGCAAGACGACACTCGTTGAGGGCGCACCCGCTGCTCCCAGAATCAATGTGGATACCTTGACCGTTGAGGTTGAGGAGGAGGAGCCCGTTGTCGAGGACAACACCGAGGTCGAGGAGCGTACTCGCGGAGCGGTTGCGGATTCCATGCAGACGCTTGCCGACGAGGCAATGCAGATCATTCTTCCCTCCGAGGATCTTACCCCCGCAGAGGAGGCGACCAACGCACTTGCACAAAAGCTTTCCGATTCTCTCGACGAGACCGTCGGTCCCGACCGTGAGAACGTAGAATACGACGTAGGCGAGGATGAGCTCAAGGCGGCTGTTGCCGATGCGATCAAGATGGCGGCAAACGAGTCCGCAGACGCATCCGACGCAGTTGCTGTTGTTGTCGAGGAGCCCGCGGCTGTTGAGGCGTTTGCCGAGACGACCGAGAGCGAGGATGACGACGATGACGATGATGACGACGATGCACTTGGCTTCAGCACCGCGGGTCTGACCTTCATCGATGTCAGCGAAGAGCCCGAGGCATACAACGAGATGCTCGAGCAGGAGCGCGCAGGTCTTGTCAAGATCGTTTACCGTTATCGCAGAAGCTACGTCTCCCGCATGACGCAGGCACAGGGCAACGTTCAGGATTACTACAACGCGATCAAGAATCTGCTTCTGTCCTACAAGGGCATTAAGGGACGTATCAGCTGGAACTACGAGGCGTTCAACCGCGGCAGAGCACACGTTGCAAAGCTCAATGCCAAGACCAAGACGCTGTATCTCTATCTCGCACTCAATCCCGAGGAGCTGGTCGACACCAAGTACGGTATCGTCGATATGTCCTCCAAGAAGAAATACGCATCTGTTCCCGTACTCATGAAGATCAAGGGCGAGCGCAAGTTCAAGTATGCGCTTGAGCTGATCGAAAAGCTCTGCGGCGAGGATCTCGCACTGCAGAAGCTCGCAAGCTACGAGGATGCTGATTTCCATATGGCTTATAAGTCTACGGAGGAGCTCGTCGCCGAGGGCGCTATGAAGATGTACGCCGCAGCCATTCAGATGACTGAGGGTACTGAAGGATAAAAAATTTATGGGGAGAGGGAGCTCTTGAAGGAGGTTCTTCTCCCCTATATCTTTCCCACTCCCATGGCGTCCTCTTTTTTTGTCAAACCACTTTACAAAGTGCCAAAAGGTGTGTATAATAAAAGGTAGATAAGAGAAACGAGGAAAACAGGAAGATGGGAATTTTCAAGGCGATCAAAAGGGCAGAAAGGCGCGTAGCGCGTGCGATCTGCGGAGTTGAGCGCGAGGTCAAGGACACGGTGCAGGCGGTCAAGGATCGCGATCCTGCGGCACGAAGCACGGCGGAGATCCTGCTTTTGTATTCGGGTGTTCACGCGATCCTGTCGCACCGCCTGGCACACAAGCTCCAGGAGGATAAGCATTATTTTTCGGCGCGTTTGGTCAGCCAGGTCTCGCGCCATCTGACGGGAATTGAGATCCACCCGGGTGCGAAGATCGGAAAGGGATTTTTTATCGATCACGGCATGGGTGTTGTGATCGGAGAGACGACCGAGATCGGAGACAACTGCACGATTTATCAGGGCGTTACGCTCGTCGGTACGGGTAAGGACGTTGGCAAGCGTCACCCGACGCTTGGCGACAACGTCATGGTCGGCGCGGGCGCGAAGGTGTTGGGCCCGCTTGAGATCGGCTCGAACAGCAAGATCGCGGCAAACGCGGTGGTATTGCATCCCGTGCCCGAAAACAGCACGGCGGTCGGCATTCCCGCAAAGGTGGTGCGCCGCGACGGAGTCCGTGTGGTGAACGATCTCGACCACATCCACATCCCAGACCCTGTTGCACAGGAATTGAATCGACTCAAGAGCGAGCTCGAGGAACACGTCAAGCACGAAGAAGGAAACGAGTAATATGGAACAGAAGAGCAGAGGAAGATTTATTGTTTTTGAAGGAATTGACGGCGCGGGCAAGACCACGCAGATCGAGCTGCTGGAAAAGCGCTTAAAGGAGCAGGGAAGGCGCGTGTTCCGCACAGCGGAGCCGACCGAGTCGGTCACGGGCGGAATGCTTCGCGATGCGCTTGCGGGCATTTCCAAGCGCACCGCTTGCGAGATGGCGGCGCTGTTCACCCTGGACCGTATTTTTCACAACGTCAATCCCGTGCACGGAATTGAGAAGATGCTCGCGGACGGCATTGACGTGATCTGCGACCGCTATTATTACTCCACCTTGGCATATCAAGGCAGCGAGATCCGCGGCGATTGGGCGTTTGACATGAATTTGAACTGTCCCGAGATCCGCCGCCCCGACGTTTGTCTGTTTTTGGATCTCACGCCCGAGCAGAGCATGGAGCGCATTTCCAAGGGGCGCGTGACGCAGGAAATATATGAGACGCACGAGAAGCTGGAGCAGGTCAGACGCAAATTTTACAGCGTGTTCGAGCGCTTGGACGAGGAGGAGCACATCGTGATCGTCGATGCCTCCAAATCCATCGACGAGATCGCCGAGGAGATCTATCTGATCGTCAATACGCTGGGAATTCGGTAAAAGAAAAAAGGTATCCGTACGGCGCACCTGCCGTAGAGCGGTATGAAATTGAATATACCTACTGACAGAAAAAGGACTGATTTGATTAAAGACACAAAAAATTTATCAAAAGAAACGCAAAGGCACTTTTGACATTAGCATATCAAAAGTGCCTTTGCTTTTCTTTTGTCATAGTAAGGTTTGGGAAATTTCTGTTTTGTTAATTGTTTCGCTTTTTGAATCAAATTCGGGGAAACAATGCAAAAAGTAGTCGCATTCGTCGCAACAGCATTCAAAGCCTTGCTCTCCGTTGCCAAGACAAACGGCAGGCTCTCCGGGCGTAAGTTCTACGCCAGTAATATCTATTATCTTTCTTGGTATATCATTATTGTTCATATATTCCCCCTCAGTATATAAAAAAGTGCGCCCCATGAAGGAACGCACCGAAAAAGTGTTCCTTCATTGTTGTCACACAATCTCT
>JAFTJB010000115.1 GCA_017456625.1 Clostridia bacterium | reverse complement strand
CAAGCACATCGAGCTTCCCGCTTTGGATGACGATTTTGCAAAGGAGGTTTCCGAATTTGACACGATGGATGAATATCGTGCAGACGTCAAGGCAAAAATTGCTAAGAGACACGAGACCGAGGCAGATCACAAGTTTGAGGACGCGATCCTTGACGCACTGATCGAGAAGCTTGAGGCTGATATTCCCGAGGCTATGTTCGTAGCTGAGACCGAGAATTTCGTTCGCGACTACGACAACCGTCTGCGTATGCAGGGCTTGGATCTCAAGACCTACTTCCAGTACACCGGAATGAACCTTGATTCCCTCCGTGAGCAGCTCAGACCGCAGGCTGAAAAGCAGGTCAAGCTGAGACTGGCACTTGAGAAGATCGCAGAGCGTGAGAAGATCGAAGTCACCGATGCTGACATTGACGAGGAGATCCAGCGCATTGCCGACAGCTACCAGATGGAAGCTGACAAGGTTCGTGAAATGGTTCCCATGGATTCCATTGCTCAGGACATGAAGGTCAAGAAGGCAATGGACTTCGTAAAAGAGAAAGCAATCGTGAAGTAATTATTTCTTTTTCTGAACCGGAAGTAGCGTTTGCCATTTCCGGTTCAAATTTATCTGAAATGAGGTAAAAAAGAATGTTTGATCACAGAAATCTTACACAGGACGCACTCGTACCTATGGTCGTTGAGCAGACCAACCGCGGAGAGAGATCCTATGATATCTTCTCTCGCCTGTTGAATGACCGTATTATCTTTTTGTCCGATGAGGTCAACGACACCACGGCATCTCTCGTGGTTGCGCAGATGCTCTTCCTCGAGGCACAGGATCCCGATAAGGACATCAGCTTCTATATCAACTCTCCCGGCGGATCGGTTACTGCGGGTATGGCGATCTATGACACCATGCAGTATATCAAATGCGACGTATCCACCATCTGCATCGGCATGGCGGCAAGCATGGGCGCGTTCCTGCTTTCCTCCGGAGCCAAGGGAAAGCGTCTCGCGCTTCCCCACAGTGAGGTCATGATCCATCAGCCTCTCGGCGGCGCACGCGGTCAGGCAACCGATATCAAGATCCAGGCAGAGCAGATCCTCAAGACCAAGGCTACCTTGAACAAGATCCTGGCAGAAAACACCGGAAAATCGCTTGAGATCATCGAGCGCGACACCGACCGTGACAACTATATGACCGCACAGGAAGCTTTGGAATACGGATTGATCGATAAGATCGTAACCAAGAGATAAATTTTCCTAACGAAAGGAATCATCATGTCCAACACGACAAACAACAAGGGATCCAAGGCGCTTCGACATTGCTCCTTCTGTGGGCGCAATGAGCATCAGGTGGAATTCTTGATCCCGTCGCCCACAGGCGCGTATATCTGTAATTTCTGCGTGGATGCTTGCAATGATCTCCTCGATGAGGCAGAAAGCTACAATGAGCCCGAATTCGGCAAGCTTTCCATGGAGGAGCTTCCCCGCCCCATGCAGATCAAGGAAACGCTGGATAAATACGTCATTGGGCAGGACGAGGCAAAGGTTGCCCTCTCCGTTGCGGTTTATAATCACTATAAGCGTATCCTCAATGCGCCGCAGAGCGTGGCAAAGGGCAAGAAAGGACGCAAAAAGGCACAGCCGTTGCCCGTTAGTGAGGATGACGTTGAGCTGCAAAAGAGCAACGTTCACTTGATCGGTCCCACAGGCGTTGGTAAGACTTATCTTGCGCAAACGCTGGCAAAAACGCTCAAGGTGCCCTTCGCGATCGCGGATGCAACAACGCTGACTGAGGCGGGCTACGTTGGTGAGGACGTAGAGAATATTCTTCTGCGACTGATCCAAGCTGCGGATTTTGATATTGAGCTTGCGGAGCGCGGAATTATCTATATCGATGAGATCGACAAGATCGCGAGAAAGAGCGAAAACCGCTCGATCACGCGTGACGTCTCCGGCGAGGGTGTTCAGCAGGCACTCTTGAAGATCCTTGAGGGAACGGTTGCAAACGTACCTCCTCAGGGCGGCAGAAAGCATCCAAACCAGGAGTTCATTCAGATCGATACGAGAAACATCCTCTTTATCTGCGGCGGTGCATTTGACGGACTTGAGCAGATCATTGAGAAGCGCCGCGGCAAACAGCTCATCGGCTTTGGCGGCGAGTTGAAGAGCAAATCCGAAAAGAAGGATACCGCGATCTTCAAGGAAGCCGTTCCGCATGATATTGTAAAATTCGGTTTAATTCCCGAGTTGGTTGGGCGTATTCCCGTCATGGTTGCACTTTCCGATCTGGATGAGACCGCATTGGTACGTATTTTGACCGAGCCGAAGAACTCTCTTGTGAAGCAATACGAAAAGCTCTTTGACATGGACGGCGTAAAGCTGAATCTTGGCGAGGATGCTCTAAAGGCTGTTGCCAAGCAAGCGATCGAGCGTAACACGGGCGCGCGCGGACTTCGATCCATTTTGGAGAACGCGCTCTTGCAGATCATGTATGAGATCCCCTCTCGTCGCGACGTTGCCGAGGTCGAGATCACGCCCGAGTGCATCAACGGCACGGGCGAATGCAAATACGTTCTGAACAAGGACCTTCTTTCTGCTCCCGTAGCAGAGCTGCCCGAGAGCACGGAAACCGAAGCAAACTAAATAAAAAGCTGCCAAATCACTTGATTTGGCAGTTTTTATTTGATGTTATTATTTCATTGCCTGATATATTGAACAATGGCTTCTTTTTACGTTGTGCGTATCTATATGTTTGGTAAGCCCCGCCCCAATCGTGTGTGATGTATGCGATTACATAATCGGCTTGCTCAACCATCCATTTGTTACGGTATGAAATCGCGAATTTTAATGGCTTATCCTCCAAGTTCGGATAGAGAATTTCGTCATACAAATCTTTGTTGTAATCCAAATGATTTTTTTGATAATTTACGGTGATGTATGGAGTAACGAAAATCAATCTTGTATTTGGGTGTGTTTCCTGATATTTCTTTCCACACTTTCGAGCGAACAAGTCAAAAGAACCATAACCGCCTAAATACAATTCAGCGCGATGGTCTCCGATGATCTCTGTCAAAAGAGACATGATTTTTTGTTCGTCTTCTCCCGATTCCGTGTATTGAGAGTGTCCGCAAAACGTAACTATCATATAACACCCCAAAAATAAAAAAGTGCACCCCCGAAGGAATGCACCGAAAAAATGCTTCCCTCGAATGTTGCTACACAAACTCTCAACAACGGTATGAGAAAAGAGAGAAAACACTTTTTACCAAAGTATTTTCCCGTTGTTGAGAAAAAAATATAAAGTTTGTGTAGCGTGTATATTATACCACATTTAGAACGGATTGTCAATATGATCACTAAAATACAGAAATTTTATAGACCGACGAGAAAAGCTCTTTGCACTGCAAGGAGCTTTTTGTTTCAAATATGCCGAAAAGTACTTGATTTTTCATAGATTTTGTGCTACAATATGTAACAGGTTCGCCTGCATAGTTAAATGGATATAATAACCCCCTCCTAAGGGGTAGTTATGGGTTCGATTCCCGTTGCGGGTGCCAAAAAAAGCATATGTCCAAATGGACATATGCTTTTTTTGATGCCTGCACAGCGAACATATCTGCGCCTATAAGCGGTGCGGAATTTGGCTCGCAACATTTCGACGCCGCTTCCGTCTCGGAAGCCTCGTAAGGCGGTACAGTTTACCGTTTGGCTATTTACAAAATTTATTCTCCCACGCGTACAAGCGGTGTGTCCTCGTCCATGACGATGTAGTCAACGTCCTTTGCATTGCAGAGGGTATGGATGTATTTTTTGCCAAGCTTATTTTTGGTGATCAGCATTACGCGCGTGTGTGCATTGGCAAGAAAATGCTTACGCAGCTCGGTCTCCGAGTAGGAGGTGTCGGTCAGCTTTCCATCCTCCGAAAGCCCCTTGCAAGACAAAAAACAGATGTCTGCATTGAAGGCATCAACAAATCGTTCAGCATCTGCTCCCGTCAAAACAGAGGAATTCTCCATGAGAAGTCCGCCTGTGCTATACACCTTGATGTGCATATCTCCCAGCTCTTGCGCGATCTTGAGCCCGTTTGTAATGATGATCAGATCCTTGAATTTTGACAAATACGGCAAGAGAAACTGCGCCGTAGAGGATCCGTCGATAAAAAGGATCTGTCCGTCCCGCACAAGTGTTGCTGCACGCGCACCGATGTTAGATTTTTCACGCTCGTCCTCTCGCTCCCGTACAAAAAGAGGAACCTGTCTGTCCGAACCGACGACCAACGTCGCTCCTCCAAATACGCGACGGATCAAACCCGATTTTTCCAAAACGTTCAGATCTCTACGCGCTGTTGCCTCGGAAACGTAAAACTTCTTCACGATCTGCTGCACACTGATGGTCTCGTATGTCTTGATATATTCCAGAATTTCGCGCTGTCGCTCGGTTCCAATCATAAAATTGCCTCCAAAATGATCGATTTTAAAAATAATGATCGTTTTTGACAGTATTATACCAAAAAAATGATTGTTTGTCAAGATTATCAACGTCTATTGACTGAATTTGTCGTATGTTTTATAATTGTAGTATAATCATGTGTTCAGACAGGAGGCTATTTCATGAGAATTCGAATTTACGAAGACAAAAAATATGTTGTAGAGCCTACCGAAAAACCGATCTGCGGCAAAGATGAGGTCTTGATGAAGGTGAAAGCGTGTGGCGTTTGCGGAAGTGACGTCGGACGTGTATTTGCGGGCGCGGCATACTATTATCCCATCGTTCTCGGGCATGAGTTTTCGGGGGAAATCGCAGAAAGCGATGACAGCGATCTGATCGGCAAGCGTGCTTGTGTATTCCCTCTTCTTCCCTGCAAAAAATGTGAATTTTGCGCAGAACAAGCCTACGCCAACTGTGTCAGCTACGACTATTACGGCTCCCGCCGTGACGGTGCAATGCAGGATTGGCTCTGTGTAAAGCGAGAAAATTTGGTTTTCCTTCCGGATAACGTCTCCTTTGAGGCGGGTGCTATGGTAGAGCCTGCCGCGGTTTGTCTCCATGCGGTCAAAAAAGCACAGATCCAAAAAGGCGAAAGCATTGTGATCTTTGGTGCAGGTACGATCGGAATGCTCTGCGGAATGTGGGCAAAGCACTTTGGAGCCGCTCACGTTTATTTTGTGGATATTGATGAAAAGAAGCTGGATATGGCAAAAGCGCTCGGCTTTGAGGTCTACGACAACCAAAGTGTTGAGATCGCCGTGGAAGCAAGCGGTGCGGCTGTATGCTTGAACAACGCGATCAACTTTGTCAAGGCACGCGGTCGAATTGTGATCGTTGGAAACTCCGGTGCAGACGTTACCATTGCCAAAGCGACCTATGCGCAGATTCTGCGCAAGCAGCTTACCTTCTCCGGCAGCTGGAATTCTGACTTCTCCGACCGTGTAAACGAGTGGAAGGAAAGCGTTGAAGCGATCTCGAAGGGTTATATCGATCCTGAAGCCTTGATTACGCACCGTATTCCTCTCTCTGACGGCTCGCGTGCATTCGATATCATTAAAAACAGAGAATTTTTCAATAAAATTATGGTGGTGGAAAAATGAAAAAAATGATCTTCCCTTCCTTGATGTGCATGGATTTTACCAAATTCAGCGAGCAGCTTTCCACGTTTGAGCGTCACGGAATTGAATACTTACATCTTGACGTGATGGACGGCTCTTTTGTGCCTAACTTCACACTCGGTACAGACTTTATCAAGCAAGTGCGTAAGGTCACCGATATTCCCTTGGATATTCATTTGATGATCAACGACCCCGAAAACAAGCTGGATTGGTTTGAATTCGGCGAGGGAGATATCGTCAGCATCCACGTTGAGTCCACAAAGCACCTTCAGCGCGCGCTGCAAAAAATCAAAGCAAGAGGCGCAAAGCCCTACGTTGCCATCAACCCCGCAACGCCATTGGTCATGATTGAGGACGTATTGGAGGACATCGACGGCATTCTTGTCATGACCGTTAACCCGGGATTTGCGGGACAAAAGCTTGTTCCCCAAACGCTCAAGAAGATCGCTCGCGCAAGAGCGCTCCTTGATGCAAACGGAAAGGCAGATGCGGAGATCGAGGTGGACGGGAACGTGAGCTTCATCAACGCAAAGCTTATGAGCGAGGCAGGTGCAAACATCTTTGTTGCAGGCACCTCGAGTGTCTTTGTTGGAAACATGGATGAGAATATCGACAAGCTTCGTGATGTGATCAACGGATAATAAAAAAACGGAACGCCATGCGTTCCGTTTTTGTTGTTTAAAGCAAAATACAGATCAAGCCGTTGCTTCCCTCATTGATGATGCGCTCAAGCGTCTCGGAGAGCTTTTTGCGTGATTCCTCGGGCATATGATCGAGCTTGGTGTGAAGTCCCTCATTGATCAGCTCATAGAGCGATTTTCCAAACATATTCGATTCCCAGATGCTCCTTGGATCCTCCTCAAACTCTCGTAGTAAATAACGCACGAGATCCTCGGATTGTTGCTCGGTTCCAACCATGGGATTGATCTCTGTTTCGATATTTGCGCGGATCATGTGCACGGACTGTGCCGCGGCACGGAGCTTGACACCGTATCCACCTGCTTGCTTAACGATCTGCGGCTCCTCAAGATGCAATTCCTCCACGTCCGGCATCACAATTCCGTATCCCTTTTCCTCGACCTGCTCAAGCGCCTTGGCAACCTTGTCATACTTTTCCTTGACAACGGACAGCTCCTTGAGCAATGTGATCAATCGCTCCTCGTCTGTGATCTCAAATCCGGAAAGCTCACTGATGATATCGTAGTAAAGTCCGTCGTTCATTTCAAGGGCGATCTTGGCGCACCCCGTTCCAAGATCCAGCAGCTCGATCTCCGCGTCGGCAAGGTATTCGTTCTCCTTGAGCGGCTCAAAGGCAGAAACAACGTCTCCGATTTTATGGACGTTATCCGCGCATTTTCGGATCGAGGATTGGATCGATGCGCGCACACGGTGCGATTCGTCAAGTGCGGTTGTCCATGCAGGCATACGAATACGGATCTCCGTTACGGGAAACTCCTCCAAGACGAGACCGAGAATATGTCGAATATCCTCCGCATCGAGGTCGAGACAGCTTACAAGCGCCACGGGAACGCCGTATTTTTCCTCTAACTCATAGGCGAGATTTTGCGAGCTCTCCGCGCTCGGTGTTGCGGAATTGAGAATAATGGCAAAGGGCTTGCCAAGTGCCTTGAGCTCACCAACGATCCGCTCCTCCGCCTCAACGTAGGCTTCTCTTGAGATCTCTCCAATGCTTCCGTCCGTAGTGATCAGCATACCAATGGTAGAATGATCGGTAATGACCTTATGTGTGCCCATTTCTGCCGCTTCTACAAACGGCATTGGCTCCTCGCGCCACGGAGTGCGTACCATACGCGGCTGACCGTCCTCGATCGCGCCCATTGCCTCGGGGATGAGGTATCCCACACAGTCGATCATGCGCACACGCATTTGCGCGTTATTGTCAAGAATGATCGGAACTGCCTCCTCGGGAATGAACTTTGGTTCGGTCGTCATGACCGTTTTCCCTGCTGCGGATTGCGGAAGCTCATCACGCGCACGATCCTTTGAGTACCCTTCTCCAATGTTTGGCAACACCACGGACTCCATAAACCGTTTGATAAAAGTAGATTTTCCGCTTCGGACAGGTCCAACGACCCCAACGTAAATATCGCCGCCTGTCCGCTCGGCAATGTCCTTGTAGATTGAATGTTCAGGCATCACAAAAACCTCCCATATTTCACGTTGGTAAAATATATGGGAGGTTTTCTTGTTTTAGAACTGTTCCTTGCGTGTTTGTCCAAAAATCAGAATGGAATCAAGCCAACCGCAAAGGATGCAAGGCACGCGGCAATGGCAACCACGATGAGCGGCTTACCGAAAAACGCAAGCGCAACGGCAACTACAAGCCCTGCCACCGCAGAAATTACATTTCCTGTGGAATAGAATATCGCGGGAATGGTCATTGCGGCAAGCACGGCATACGGAATGTAATAGAAAAAGCTTTTTGCAAAGCGCGAGGTGATCTTTTTGCGGAACACCGTAAACGGAATCATGCGCACAAGATAAGTGGTGAGCGCCATTACAAGGATGTAGAGGAGGTTTTCAAGTGTCATCGCCAATGCCCTCCTTCTCTTCAATCGGCTTGAGCCATGCCATTACAAGAGACGCAATGATCGCGCAAACGATAATGGAAAAGCCATCCGAAATGAATTGCAAAAACGGCAGATAGCGGATCAGGCAGCTGAGCCCTGCGGCAATGGCAACCACCATCAGTACCCCGCGTTCACGGCGCATGGGAGGAAGCACGATGGCAACGAACATGGCGTAGATTGCAATGCCGAGCGCGAGACGGACGGACATCGGCAAGATCTGTCCTGCAAGCGCGCCAAGAAGCGTTCCGCCCGCCCATCCGATATAAGGCGCCGTCATCAGACCGTAAAAATAGGATGGGCCGACAGGATAAGGCTTGGAGGCGGCGAGCGCAAAGATCTCATCTGTCATTCCAAAGGACATCAAAAGTCGATGGCGTGTCGTACAATTGCTGTCAAGACGCTGCGTGAGCGTGATGCCCATGAGAGAATATCGCAGATTGATGATGAGCTGGGTCAGGATCATTTCGGCAACGATCATGGCAACGGTTCCGCCCGCGACCATGACGGTGACTCCCGCAACCTGTCCCGCAGAGGTCAGATTGGTCATGGAAATGAGCAATGCCTCTAAAATATGAAGTCCTTGACCAACTGCCGTAATGCCAAAGCCAAAGGAAACCGAAAGGTAGCCCAGACCGATCGGAACGCCGTCGCGCAAGCCGTTAAGATAGCGATATGGCGAATTTGTTTGTTTCATAATTTCTCCAAGTAGATTCTTTTTTACAACCCAATTATTATATCACACAACGCGTTTTTTGTCAACCGAGTTTTGTATTGACAAAATTATTTTTTTGTGATACAATTAGGTTAGTATGAGTGAGTCCCTTTATTAAAAGGAGGTCAAATCAATGAATAAAATTATTACCATTGGACGTGAGTTTGGCAGTGGCGGCCGTGAAATTGGCAAGCGCCTTGCGGAAAAGCTCGGTATTGCGTATTATGACAAGGAGATCATGAGTGAGATCGCCAACCGCACGCAATTGGCAGAGCAATACGTACATCAGATCATTGAGCAGGGACCGCAGGTCTTCTTCCCTATCACAACGGGACGTACGCTTCACCATCAATACAATGCGCCCGACTATCTTTTTAAGCAATACAACGCCGTATATACCGCTCAGGCTACAGTTTTGCGTGAATTGGCGGAGAAATCTTCTTGCGTGATCGTTGGTCGCTGTGCGGACTATATTCTCCGTGATATGAATCCGCTTCGTCTTTTCATATATGCGGAAATGCCTGCAAAGGTCAAAAGATGCCGTCTCAAGGCAGAATTACACGAAAATCTCTCCGATAAGGAGCTGATGAAAAAGATCCGCCGCATTGATAAGAGCCGCGCGAAATACTATCAATATTACACGGGACACAAATGGGGCAAGCACGAAAACTATGATCTTTGCATCAATACGACTTCCCTTGACGTCAAGCACGTAGCGGAGCTTCTTGAAAATCTGATCCGCGCCGACATGGAAACGGAATAAAAAAGAAGGAAGGTAATCCAATCGGATGCCTTCCCTTTTTTTCTTTATTTTTTCATAACCGCAAGACCGCACCAGCCGTTGTCCTCAAGCTTTTCGACGATCTTGAAGCCATGCTTTTCAAAGCATGCAATTACGTCGTCGCTACGCTCGGAGATGATGCCCGATGCAAGCAGAACAGTATTTTCGTGCATGTACGCACCAACGTCGGGGGTCATACGAATGATGATATCCGCGACGATATTGGCACAGATCAGATCATACGGTTTGGATTTGTCAACCTGACGAAGCAGATCGGAGACCTCACAGGTAATGTTTCCAAGTCCGCTATCCTTGATGTTCTCGTTGGCAACACGAACTGCCATTGGGTCGATGTCGTATGCCTTACATTCTGCCGCGCCAAGCTTGGAGGCACAGATCGCAAGAATTCCGCTTCCCGTTCCGACGTCGAGCATACGGCAACCGGGCTTGGTATAGCTTTCAAGCAATTGAATGACCAAGCGCGTTGTTTCATGCGTTCCCGTTCCAAACGCCATGCCGGGATCCATACGGACGATCAACTCACCCTCTTTTGCATCATATTTCTCCCATGCGGGGACAATGACCAGGCGACCTCCGATCTTGATCGGCTTATAATATGCCTTCCATGAGTTTGCCCAATCCTCCTCGTTTACTCCAACCGTTTCGATCTTGGGATCGGTCAGATGAGATGCGGCAAAGCGCTCCTTGAGAAATGCGATGCACTCGGAAACACTTCTCTCTGCAGGCAGATAAACAGACACGGATGCGATGGTCTTATCCGCATTGAGGATGCTTTCGTCAATGAGATCGCCGTAGCAGGATTTGAGGTCGATATCGCTGTAATCCTCGATCTGAAGATTGTTCGAAATCATGCTCATGATCGCAGTCAGCTCGTCAAGCTCCTGCAATTTCACGGTTACGCGGATCTGTGTCCACTGTGTTTCGGTGCCGTAATCACCGCATACGTAATCCTGATCCATCTAAAAATCCTTTCTTTACTTCGCACCGAAGATCTTTTTGAAGAACTGCTTATGTTTTGCATAGTTGCTATCGCCGCAGCTCTCTGCGAATGCTTTCATTGCTTCCTTTTGCTTATCGTTGAGTCCCTTGGGGATTTCAACCTGCACACGGAAAATGAGGTCACCGCAACGCCCGTTGCCGTTTACGTACGGAATACCCTTGCCGCGCAGAGTGAATTTCGTCCCGGGCTGTGTTCCTTCCGGGATGGTATATTTTTCATTTCCCTTGAGCGTGGGAACGTCGATTTCCGCACCGAGCGTCGCCTCTGCAACCGTCAGCGGAACCTCACAGTAAATGTGATATCCGTCTCGCTCAAAAATGTTGTGCGGTTTTACGGAGACCGTTATGATCAGATCTCCCGCAGGACCACCGTTTTTGCCATCGTTACCCTGACCGCGCAGTGCAATGCGCTCTCCGTGATCAATACCCGCAGGAATGGATACCGTCAGCTTCTTGTTCTCGCGTACCATGCCCTGTCCGCGACACTTGGAGCAAGGCGTTTTGATGATCTTACCTGTTCCGCGGCAACTGTCACATGGGCCCGTGGATTGGAAGGACATACCACCCATGCGCTGCACGCGACGTACTTGACCAGAGCCGTGGCAGACCGTACAGGTCTCCGCAGAGGTTCCCTTTGCCGCTCCGCTTCCATTACATTCACCGCAACGGCAGATCCGATTGTAGGAAATGTCCTTCTTTACGCCAAATGCCGCCTCCTCAAAGCTGATGGAAACCGATGCACCGATATCGTCCCCGGGAACGGGACCGTTTCGTCTCTGTCTGCCGCCACCGAAGCCACCGCCAAACATTCCGCCGAGAATATCCCCAAGGTCACCGAAATCTCCAAATCCTCCAAAACCGCCAAATCCGCCAAAGCCACCGTCACCACCGCCCATAGAGGGATCGAACGCGGCATGACCGAACTGATCGTATTTCGCGCGCTTATCGGGGTCGGAAAGGATCTCGTAAGCCTCGTTTGCTTCCTTGAACTTCTCCTCGGCAACCTTATCTCCGGGATTGGCATCGGGGTGATATTTTTTTGCGAGCTTGTAATATGCTTTTTTGAGTGTCCCGGCATCGGCGCCCTTTTCAACGCCCAGGACCTCATAGTAATCTCTTTTATCTGCCATGTTTTCCCTTTCTTTTCCTTCGTATTGTCCTCATCAACGGTCGTTTTCAGTCAAACGTACATGGATGAAAACAATTCACATAAACGCACCTTACGGGAAAGGCGATTTTCGCCTTTCCCGTATCGGTGATCCCGAAATAGGATTATTTGTTCTCGGAATGATCCTCGAAGTTTGCGTCATAGTAGGTGCCGTCCTGCGCACCGCCGTTTGCGTTTGCGCCGTCTGCTCCTGCCTGTGCCTGCTGCTGATAGAGCTTCTCGGAGATCTTGTAGAAGGACTTCTCAACCGCCTCGGTATCAGCCTTGATCGCCTCAACGTCACCGCCTTTGATCGTTTCCTTGAGCTTCTCGATCGCATCTCTGACAGCCTGTGCATCAGCGGGATCCGCCTTGTCTCCAAGCTCGGTGAGCATCTTCTCACTCTGGAAGATCAGACTCTCTGCGTGGTTCTTGACCTCAACCGCTTCCTTTGCCTTCTTGTCTTCCTCTGCAAACTTTTCAGCATCCTTCACTGCACGGTCGATATCCTCCTGGCTCATGTTGGTGGAGGAGGTGATGGTGATGTGCTGCTCCTTACCGGTTCCCTTATCGAGAGCGGTTACGTTTACGATGCCGTTTGCGTCGATATCAAAGGTGACCTCGATCTGCGGTACGCCACGGGGAGCAGGCGTAATGCCATCGAGAATGAAGCGACCGAGGGTGGTGTTGTAAGCCGCCATATCGCGCTCACCCTGCAGAACGTGGATCTCAACGGAGGTCTGACCGTCTGCCGCAGTGGAATAAACCTGGCTCTTCTTTACGGGAATGGTGGTGTTACGGTCGATGATACGGTTGAAGACACCGCCAAGTGTCTCAATACCGAGAGACAGAGGCGTAACGTCGAGCAAAAGGAGATCCTTGACCTCGCCGCCGAGGACACCGCCCTGGATAGCCGCACCGATTGCAACACACTCATCGGGGTTGATGCCCTTGAAGGGATCCTTACCGATGAACTTCTTAACTGCCTCCTGGACTGCGGGAATACGGGTGGATCCACCAACGAGGAGGACCTTGTCGATCTGGTTGACCGAAAGACCTGCATCTGCAAGTGCCTTCTTGGTCGGGACCATGGTTCTCTCGACGAGATCTGCGGTGATGCGGTCAAACTCTGCGCGGGTCAGCGTTGCTTCAAAGTGAAGCGGACCTGCCGCGGTTGCGGTAATGAAAGGCAGATTGATGGAGGTGCTGGTCATACCGGAAAGCTCGATCTTTGCCTTCTCTGCTGCATCGCGGAGTCTCTGCAGTACCATCTTATCGTTGCGGAGATCAATTCCGTTCTCACGCTTGAACGCATCTGCCATCCAATCAATAATTCTCTGGTCGAAGTCGTCACCGCCAAGGCGCGTGTCGCCGTTGGTTGCAAGAACCTCAAAGACACCGTCGGAAATTTCAAGGAGAGATACGTCGAACGTACCGCCGCCAAGGTCAAAGACCATGATCTTCTGGTTATCTTCCTTATCCATACCGTACGCAAGTGCTGCGGCGGTAGGCTCGTTGATGATACGGAGCACTTCAAGTCCCGCGATCTTACCTGCGTCCTTGGTTGCCTGACGCTGGGAGTCGGAGAAGTAAGCGGGAACGGTGATGACCGCCTGAGAAACGGTCGTTCCGAGGTAGCTCTCTGCGTCAGCCTTCAGCTTCTGAAGGATCATTGCGGAGATCTCCTGGGGGGTGTAGTT
>JAFTJB010000114.1 GCA_017456625.1 Clostridia bacterium | reverse complement strand
TCCGGGGTGCGCGGAAATTGCCGCGCACCGCACTGCAAGGAGAATCATGTCTCCGGGCAATTTGGTTGGCAGAATCTCCTTGTTAGGAAAATTAAGTAGAAAGCACTTTAGGTTTATTCACCAATTGCGGTAAGATCCTCGTCAAGCTTCTTGAGCAGATCGTTGAGCTTATCAACGGATGTCTGCATCGTACCGCCCGCCATCTTCTCTGCAAGAAGGTCGTTGATCTTCTTATCCTCAGCGTATACCTGACGGAGAACCGTGGTATCCAGGTTGAAGTAGCTAGTCCAAACGTTCGTGGGGTCAACGACGATCTGAGAGTCGATAATCTGGATCATTGCCTTGGAGGGCTCGTCGATGACGTACTTCTTGGTCAGAGCCTTCTCATAGTATGCAGGCACGGTTACGTTGTAGGACTCGGAAGCGAGTGCCTCAAGGAAGTGCGTTGCATAGAGACGGTCGTTATCCTTCATGGTGTTGGGGATACCGAACAGAAGAACCTGGTCCTGTACGTATGCGTTGTACTCGGTCTGATCCTCGTCATCCTTTGCGAGCGGGATAATTCCGTAGCCTTCCTTATCACGGGAGAGAGATACCATTGCATCCTGCTCAACTCCGTACATACGGAAGGTGATCATGCCTGCCTCGCCTGCGGCGAACTTGTTGGAAACAACGTTGTTGTCGATTTCATCGCTTACGTAAGAACCGACCGCACCCGCAAGATCAAGGAACTCGTTCACTGCAGATACCCAGGGAGTAGGCTCGTAAGCGCCATTGACCTGGAAGTAGTTTTCTGCATTCTTCTCAACCAAGGTCAGCTGCCATGCAGACATGTAGCCGTCGGTCTGAGAGGAGCCGGAACCAACGAAGTGGTAAAAGCCGTACTGGTCATTCACATCGTACTTACCGTCCTGGTTGAGGTCGGCGTACATGAGGTTTGCAACCTCCATCTGCTTTGCCAGCGTCCAGCCGCCTGCATATCCGTTACCGTCAAGAACGGTCTGGTAAGGATACTCGATGCCCTTCTGCTTGAAGAGGTTACGGTTGAACATGGTAACGACCTGATAGCGATACCAGGAAAGAGTGATCTTACCGGTTACGAGATACTGTCTCGTGCCTGCGCTCAACGCATGGTTATAACCGTCGTCGTAGTATGCCTTCTGCAGCATAATGCGTTCCTGCTTTGCAAGATCGATGAAGAAGCCCTGAACCGCAGCGGTGGTGATAACGTAGGACGCGTTGGTAACAAGGTGGTAGGATTTCTGTCCTGCCAAATTGGTCAACTCGTCGAGTTCTCCCATCGAACCGGGCTGACCAATGTTCTCATTTACAGTAACAACACAGTTCAAGCGCTTCTCAAGAGCCGCGTTTCTGTCGTAAACAGCGTTGTTGATGACGTCACCGTCGCGCTCTGCCTTAAAGCTGTTCTGGTTAACACTCTGAGTCCAGGAGCGAATGATAATTTCCTCCTTGTTCATGTCGATGTCGGGCAGCTCGTCAATTCTGTCTTCGGTTGTCGTGGCATTGTCATCATCGACATCATCGTCATCGTCGTCGTCGTCATTGTTGCCGCCGGCAGCAGGACCGCCACCGCAGGCTACGACAGAGAGAAGCATCAAGACAGCCAGTGCGAAACACAGGATTTGTTTGATGAGTTTCATAAATAGCCTCCTAAAAAATTTGTTTTTATCTTCGAGAGCCGTTTTTGCATGTCTGTCTGCCAATCAGACCTGTAAAAACCGCCCCAAAGCACGAATGAAATGCCTCTGCACCGACGCCGTTATCCGACCGTGGCAGCATCTTCTTTTTTCGCTGTGCGCTTCTCGGTTATTCCCTTTATATAATACAGCCGATTTGCGCACCCGAAAAATGAGCGCAGTACGCCCTTTTTTGAGGCACTATCATTATAACAGAAAAACGCCTCCAAAAGCAATTGGCAAAACCACTATACTTTTTCCTCCTCTTTTGGGCAAGTCTTACAAATTATGAAGATAATTTGAAACCGAGGGAGGAAAAAAACAGTTAAATTCTTACAAAACAAGAGAAAAAGAAGTCGAAGATAAAAAGCCGCTCCCAACCCCGGGAGCGGCTCTTTTGTTCGGAATAAATGCAAAGCACCTCAGATCTTTCCGTCGATCTGTGTGCGCAGGCGCGATAGAATACGTTTTTCCAAGCGCGAGATGTAAGATTGGGAGATACCGAGCAGATCCGCGACCTGCTTTTGCGTCAGCTCGCCTCCGCCGCGCAGACCGAAACGCAGCTCGATCAGCTCGCGCTCGCGCTCATCCAGTCCCGCTACCGCCTCGCGCACAACGCGCCGCTCCTCCCTCCGCAGCAGCTCAAAGGACACTCCGTCCTCCTCGCTTCCCAAAACGTCCGAGAGCAGCAGCTCATTTCCATCCCAATCGACGTTGAGCGGCTCATCGATGGAGACCTCACAACGCCTGCCTCCCGTTTTGCGCAGATACATCAAAATCTCATTCTCGATGCACCTTGAGGCATAGGTCGCGAGCTTGATGCTCTTATCGGGACGAAAGGTATCAATCGCCTTGATCAGCCCGAGCGTACCGATGGAGATAAGGTCCTCGATCCCCGTTCCCACGTTCTCAAAGCGCTTTGCGATATAGACCACGAGACGCAGATTGTGCTCCACCAGCTCGGAGCGCATCTCCTCGTTTTCGATCTGTGCAAGGCACTCCGCCTCCCGCTCCTGCGAGAGCGGCGCGGGCAAGAGATCGGGCCCGTTGATATAAAACACCCCACGCCGCCGCAGCCGCCTCGCAAGCCACAGCCTCAATTTTACCAATAGCTTCATTCTATCGCCTCCTCCGAAAAGCATAAATCCAAAAAACGCATACGTGTGCGATTTTAATGAAATTTTGACCCCGTATATAGATTATTTAGGCCAAGGGGACTACCGCATCGAAGTCTCTTTCCCCATCTCCGAGCCTCGAGATCGCCACCAGATAGTCAGCTTCATATCGCTCCCGCCCCTCGGTCACCGTCAACCGATCGGGCAAAATCGCAACAAGAAGCCCCGTCCCAAAAGCGCCGCTCGCGGGTATTAAACGCACCCTTGCGGCATACGTCGGAGACCGCTCGAGCCAATCTGTCAGAGCTCCGTTTTGTACATCCGCACCCTGCAAAAGCGACTGCGGCAGGATGCCCGAAAGCCGCGCACGATCCGCAACGATCACACCTCTGCCGCTGATGGGATCACGGAGCAGGTTACCCGAGTCGACGATGGCGGAAAGCTCCACACGCCGCCCGAAGAGGATTGCCTCGACCGTCACGTGCCGCGTTTTTTGCGAAAAGCCGAGCATCCGTCCGCCTCTCGAGGTAGCGATTCCCGCCACCAGCGCAAGCATTCCAAGCACCCATACCGAAACGGTATCTCCCTGCAAAGCCTCGAACGGAAGGTCTAACCGATTGAGAAGCGTATACAGCCCCGACATGATCCCGCCCATGACCATAGAGACCAGAACGTAGACCGCTGCAGACTGCAAAACACGCCAAAAACGCATACCGTATGTAAAAAACACGGTCATTGAGAGTACCGTTGCCGCCCCGAGATCCGCAAGCAGACCGACCGCTCCGCCAAGCCCAAAAAGCAATGCCGCAAGCGCGTAAAGCCCGCCCAAGCACGCACCAAGCAGAAGTCTCGGCATCCCGCTTCGTCTGTGCAAAAGCTTTCCCGACATCGTCAGACACAAAAAATCCATACTCGCGTTGATCAGAAAATACAGATCCGCATAAACCTCCATGCCACTCCTCCATTCCCCTTCGTATCTTCTATTATAGTCGTTTAAAGGGGATAAAAATGTCATATTTACGACTTGCGCAAAATTTTTTTTGCGTTTTTTAACAAATACACTCATTTATGTGGTATAATATGGGAAAGAGTCCCGCACGGTATGCGATGCGGGAGGAAGGAACACGCTATGTCTCATTTTTCATCCTTTTGCGATGCATTAGCGAAGGCAGAGCTTGATGCGGCGATCCTCACAAGCTCGGTCAGTCAACGCTATCTTTCAAATTTCCTATATCACGACGGCTATCTGCTGGTCGTTGGCAAAAAAGGCTATCTTATCACCGATTTCCGTTACGAGGAGGCGGCTCGCGCCAAGGCATCCCCCGAATTGGAGGTGCTCTGCCCCGATTGCGGCATGCTTGTTTGCATCGCGGGGCTTCTCTCCGAGGCAGGCGCACGTCGCGTTGCAATTGAAGAGAGCTCGCTTTCGGTCTCCGCGCTTGAGCGCATGAAAAAAACGCTGACGGATTTCGAGCTTTGCTCGGGCGCCTCCGAGATCCTCTCGGAGCTGCGAACCTGCAAGAATGCGGATGAGCTGGCGGTCATCGACCGCGCGCAGCGCATTACCGACGCGGCGTTCTCGCATATTCTCAAGGCACTGACCCCAAGCATGACCGAGATCGACGTTGCTTTGGAATTGGAATTCTTTATGCGGCGGAGCGGCGCCGACGGGATCGCGTTTAACACCATCGCGGTTTCAGGCTCTGCCTCGTCGCTTCCGCACGGCACACCGCGCCCCTGCAAGCTTGAACGCGGATTTCTGACCATGGATTTCGGTGCCTCGGTCGATGGCTACTGCGCCGATATGACGCGCACGGTCGTATTGGGTCGTGCGGATGAGGATATGAAGCATCTCTATAACACCGTCCTGCGTGCACAGACCGCCGCGATCGAAGCCGCAAGCGAGGGCTGCTCCTGCTTTGGTCTGGACAAGATCGCGCGGGATATCATCGAGGGCGCGGGATACAAAAACCGTTTTGGTCACTCGCTCGGTCACGGTGTTGGAATGCACGTCCACGAGGAGCCACGCCTCTCCCCCAAGACCGCTCCCGAAAAAAAGCTTTGCCGCGGACACGTCGTCACAGTCGAGCCGGGTATCTACCTCGCCGGCAAGTACGGATGTCGGATCGAGGACATGATCGCGATCGACAACAGCGGCAATCTCATCAACTTTACCAAGAGTCCCAAAGAGCTGACCGAGCTCTTCTGATCCCCATTTCATTTTACGGAGGTATATCATGCCTATCAATCTTCTCACACAGGTGCCGTGGAATCTCGTTGACTACCTGACACAGCATTTCAAGCTCACCGAGAACGGCGCGAGCTGGCTCACCGTCGCAGGTGCACTCGTCTGCATCGTCATTCCCTATCTTCTCGGCAGCATCAATCCCGCTGTCCTCATTTCCAAGATCTTCTTCCACGAGGACATCCGCAACTTTGGCAGCGGCAATGCGGGAACCACCAATATGCTCCGCACCTACGGAAAGGGCGCGGCGATCGGGACCTTCCTTTTTGATCTCGGCAAGGCGGCGGCATCCTTTTGGATCGGTATGCTCATTTGGTCCTATATGGGAGCGGCGATTGCAGGATTTTTCGTCGTTTTCGGTCATATGTTCCCCATATTCGCGCATTTCAAGGGTGGAAAAGGCGTTGCATGTCTTGCAATGATCGCGCTCTGCTCCAGCCCCATCACCTTCCTCTTTTTGCTTCTCATCTTCGTCGTCATCGTCGTCGGAACACGCTATATTTCGCTTGCCTCCATCATGAGCGCTCTGCTCTATCCGCTCATCCTCAACGCATTCGACGGAGGGAAGCCTCTGTACGTCGCAATGGCTGTGATCAGCGCGTGCTTTGTGGTCTTTATGCACCGTGAAAACATCAAGCGCCTTTGGGCAGGCAAGGAATCCAAGGTCAGCTTCTCAAAGACCTCCAAGAAAAAGAAGAACGGGGAAAACGACTGATGGCAGATCATGAAATCACCGCACGCATGGGCGAATTGATCTCTGCGGCGGCACAAAACGGCACGCTTAAGCGTGCCGTTCTGTCAAAGCCCGACGACCGTGCAACCGTCAAATGTGTCATTACGCTCCGCAAGATCGGTAAAAGCATTGCCGCACAGGCAGAGACCTTCCGCGCCGATAACAAGGCGCTTCACGAAAACAGTCCGCTTGACGGCATCGCCCGCCTGACCGAGCTGATCTCGGGCTTTTCGCAGGTCAATCTTCTCACCACCGTTGGAGATTGCGAATACCGCCGCTCCAAATCCGGCAAATGCGTGATCCTTGGAGAAGCAAAGCTCTCTCGCGCGCTTCAAAGCGGCAATGCCCCCACCGCGGAGATCATTGACAACAACCGCGCAAAAAAGCGCATCCTTACAGGTGACGAGCCCTTTCTACGTCTGCTCGACGTCAGCGACGAAAGCGGCCGCGTACGCGACAAAAAGCAGTCCAAATTCCGTCAGATCAACCGCTTTCTTGAGATGATCCGCGATTGTCTCTCGCACCTTCCCACCGATGGAGAATTGCGAATTTGCGACCTGTGTTGCGGAAAAAGCTACCTTTCCTTTGCCGCATATCATTATTTTGCAAACGTGCTCGGTCGCCGTGTGCGAATGACGGGAGTCGATCTCAAGCCCGACGTTGTCGCGTATTGCAACGAGGTTGCAAAAAAGCTGAATTTTGATGGCTTGGAATTTCTTTGCGGAGACATCAACGAATATAACGCAGGCGAAAAGGTGCATCTGGTCATCTCTCTCCATGCCTGCGACACCGCGACAGATCTTGTCCTTGGCAAAGCGATGGAATGGAACGCGGACGTCATTCTCTCTACCCCCTGCTGTCACCACGAGCTCAACCATACGCTCAATTGCGCCCCTCTTGCCTTTATTGCCGAGCATTCCATGCTCCGTCAGAAGCTCTGCGATGCCGCGACGGATGCGCTTCGTCTCAAGCTGCTTGAGGCAAACGGCTACGCGGTTGCGGCGCTCGAGCTGATCGATCCCGAGGAAACACCGAAAAACGTCATGCTCCGCGCACTTCGCAAGAAGCATTTTGAGTCCTCCTCCGCCGAGGCATCCCGTCTCCGTGCGGAATATGAGCAAGCCAAGAGCTTTTTGCTCGGTCTATAAAACAAAAGAGCGTTCACTCCGTTTGGAATGAACGCTCTTTTGTTTTACGAATTGCTTCCAAGATCCTTTTCCTGCCACGTACCCTCATCCAGAATATTCTCAACCGTTGTTTCGGCAATGTTACGCAGTGCCTCCTCGGTAAGAAACGCCTGGTGCGAGGTAACAAGGACATTGGGCATGCTGATCAGACGCGCCAGGGTATCATCCTCCACGATATGCCCCGAGAGATCCTCAAAGAAGAAGTCGGATTCCTCCTCGTAAACGTCGAGACAAGCAGCACCGATCTTGCGCGATTTGATCCCGTCAAGCAGTGCATCGGCATCGATCAAGGCACCGCGAGAGGTGTTGATGATGACCACGCCCTTCCTCATTTTTTTCACCGTATCGGCACAAATGAGATGATAGGTATCCTCGGTCAGAGGGCAATGCAAGGAGATCACATGGCTCTCGGTGAGCAGACGCTCGATCGGCACGTACTCAAATCCGTCGCTCTCTCCGGGGAATTTATCATATGCCAGCACGCGCATACCAAAGCCCTTGCAGATATCGATAAACACGCGCCCGATCTTACCCGTTCCGATCACACCGACCGTTTTTCCGTGCAGGTCAAAGCCCGTCATTCCAACCAAGCTGAAGTTAAAATCGCGTGTGCGGATATACGCCTTGTGCGTTCTTCTGATGGAGGTGAGAAGCATTGCCATTGCGTGCTCTGCGACCGCATAAGGTGAATACGCGGGGACACGCACGACAACAATCTTGCCCGCCGCATACCGAACGTCCACATTGTTAAAGCCCGCACAGCGAAGCGCAACGATACGCACACCGATCTCACACAGACGGTCGATGACCGCGGCATTCACCGTATCGTTGACAAACACGCAAACACCGTCGCATCCGCGCGCAAGCTCTGCCGTTTCCTCCCAAAGCTTGGTTTCAAAAAATTTAAACTCAATATTCTTCCCCTCTGCCGCGCGTAAAAAGGACTCGCGGTCATAGGATTTCGCATCAAAAAAAGCAATTTTCATAGGAGACTCCTCCGTTTGATCATTTTCTCATAAAGTTTTTACGATATTATATCACGATATACCCCAAAATTCATATTTTTCTTGATTTCTTAACAAAAAATTAAGATTCATGTCATTTACAAGTGGTAAAATACTATATATATAACGATATCTTTTTTTAGGAGGACGGTATTATGGCAGGACCCGGAGGAGGAGGCCGCGGAGGCGGTGGCTTTAGCGGCGGAGGAAGTCGCGGTGGCGGCTTTGGCGGCGGAGGCTTTGGTGGCGGTCACCACGGCGGATTCGGTCGCCCGCCTCATCATCACCATCATTGGGGTTGGGGCTTTGGCCCCCGACGCTACTACGGCTACGGCGGAGGCGCGGGATGCCTGGGGCTTATGATGCTCCCCATCATACTGATCCTCGTTGCCGTAATGGTCTTCTTTACAATGGTCGGCGGCGCTTGCAATGCGATCCTGGCAGGCGGTCAGCTCCAATACGACGACAAGGTCTTTCAGGACTACGCCGATTCGCAGTATAACAGGATCTACGGTGCATCCACGGCACCCGAGGATAACATCCTCATCGTGTTCTTGACCTCCGAGGAGGCAGAGGAATACGGCTACTATGCGTGGATCGGCGACCACGTCGCGACCGACATCAATCTGATGTTCGGCTACACGGGTACAGACTTCGGCAACGTCATGGAGGCTTGCATTAACAGCGGCTATTGGTATTCTTTGGATTCCAATCTTGCAAGCGCGGTCAACCTCATGGCGGACCGTGTTGCGGCACGTCAGCTCGCATCCAATTTCAGCTGTACCGAGGAGCACGTGCAGGTCGAATCTAAGCTCTACAACCACAGTAATTTGACCCTGACAGATGAAACGGTCAACACAGCACTCCAAAATTTCACCGCAAAAACAGGTATTACCATCTCGGTCGTGGTCGAGGATATGACCGACGTGCTTGAGGTGGATTACACGCAAATGGCGATCGGTCTTGTGATCATGGCGGCGCTCATCACCGTAGCGGTCGTCCTCATCGTCAAGATCAATAAAAAGAGCAAAAACAGCGGTCAAGGCGGACAAAGCGGCAATCAGGGCGGCTCAGGCAATGACTTTGCAAGCGGCAATTTTAAGCTTTAACAACAAAAGAACGCGCACGGCAATGCCGTACGCGTTCTTTTTGTTATTCGGTATCACGCACTGTGATCTCCAGCTTGCAATGCTCCGTCTGTACGCCGTGGATCTCCATGTAATAGTCGAGCAACAGTCTGCCCTCCTCAAGCAAGCGGTTCTCCACCCTCACCGTACCGATACAGATCTCAAAATTCACGGCAGGCGCGCTGTAAATGCAAATGTGTCTTTTCCGATCCTCAAACACCATTGCGGTATTGACCGCGCCGCTTCGCAGCATAGTGATCATCTCGGGGCAGGCTCTGTCAAAGCCAATCCTCGTAAGCGTCGTTCCGAATTCGCCCGAAAAGGACTCCTCATACACCAGCTCCACACGGTGCGTGGTGGTGATCAGTCTGCCCTCCACAAGCATTTCTCCCACATCCGGTGTCTCCTCCTCCATCTCCATCAGCTCCTCGATACGCACATCGTCCACACCGTCCGATGCCGTGCCAAACATTCCGTTCACGGGAAGTCCCGATCGCTCGGAGAGAAGTCGGATCATAACCTTTCTTCTCGTCATATCAAAGCCCTTTCACTTCAAAGCTCGTCTGCCAGCGTGCGAAACAGATCTGCAAAATAGCGGTCTCTGTAAAGCATATTAACGTACAGATATCTGTGACGTCCGTCTGACAAGGTGTATTTTCCGTTGTCCTCAATACGCGGACACATACATACGTCCACCTCATATGCTTCGGGGCAAAGCAGGACCGTTGCGGCGGAAACGTCCCAGATCACGCGCGAGCCCGCATACTTGTGGGAGCTGACGTTCTTAACAATATCGATGAGATAATCGCTGACAGCATTCTTTCCCCGCAGATAATAATCCAATTCGTGCCACGTAGTTGTCATTGCACCGCAAACGCCCTTGCAGGGGATCTGCAAGAGATCGATGCCGCTATCAAACACCACCTGTGCCGCAGGAATGTCGCCGCGCATATTGAATTCTACGCCACGTCCGTCCTTAAAGGGCAGATGAATCGCGTGGCCGCCAAGCCAGATAACCGCCGCACGCTCCGCGACCTCAGGGCACTTGAGAATGGCAGATGCAACGTTGGTAATGGCACCGATGGCAACGATGATGACCTTTTCTTCACTCGACATAACCGTATTGATAATGTTTTCGCACGCATCCGACTCAACGGGGGTATTGCGATCCTTCAAAAACTCGCGCGAGCCGCGATAAACGGGAATCTCACTATTGGGATCGATCATACCGCGCAGCTTCAAAATTTCTTGATAGCTTCTCTCCATTCCGTCCTCGGGTCCCGTGCTGTTCGAGTTAAAAAAAGGAGCCGCATTGATAGAAAGAAGATTGATCCTCTCGGGTCTTTTCATCAGATACGCGATGCAGAACTGATCGTCCACCTCATTGTAAGCATCGGTATCGAGAATGATATTCTTTTTGCAATCGGAAGCGATCAGCTCCTGAAAATCACGCAACGTCTTGATACTCATCTGAATTTCTCCTTTATTTTTGTTCCCTTAAAAATTCCTCTACCTCATCTGCCATGGGGATCGAGCAAGCCGCTCCGTGGCGGCTGACCGCGATCGCGGAAACCGCGGCGGCGTGCGATACTGCCTCCGCAACACTCTTCCCTTGGCAGAAGCTTGCACAAAAACCGCCAATGAAGCTATCCCCTGCTGCAGTGGTGTCGACCGCCCGAACGGGATAAATACCAAATTTGTCGATCTTCTCTCCATCCCAAAACATCGATCCGCGCTTTCCAAGGGTAATAATGGCGTTTTTACATCCTTTTTTGCGAAGTGCCTCGATCGCCTCTCTCGCTCGCGCTTCATCCTCGGGGAAGATCCCCGTGATCAGCTCTGCCTCGAATTCGTTCGGGATGATCCAATCTACATACGAATACAATTCATCCGACACCTCCTTAACAGGCGCGGGATTGAGGATCACGGTCTTACCGAGCCGCTTTGCGAGCTTCGCCGCCGCAAACACGCTCTCGATCGGGATCTCGTATTGCATCACAATGATATCCGCCCAAGCAAACGCCGCCTCGTTCGCCGCGATCACCTCGGGTGTGACGTACGCATTCGCTCCAACGTCGAGAATGATATGGTTATCTCCTTTGCAAACGGTAATGACCGCCGCCCCCGTAGGTGCGTCTACGGACAAAACACCGTCACAGTCAATGCCGTAGGACTTCAAATTATCCAGCGCAAGCTTTCCCGCATAGTCACGTCCGACCGCGCCGAGCATTTTGACCTCACACCCCTGCTTGACGACGGCGGTCGCTTGATTCGCTCCCTTGCCGCCGAAATTCATGGCAAAATCGCGACCCGTGACAGTTTCTCCGAGCATTGGCACGCGGTCGGTGTGGATCACGTAATCCACGTTAATGCTTCCGACAACCAATACACGTCCCATTATTTCTTTCCTTCCCCTCGTCTTTGCAGCATTTCGTTGACACGCATGACCGCGACCTGCGTTTTGCCGTCCGGGATCCTTCCCGCCAGCACCTCATCAACCAATTCGGACAGCGGGATCTTGACAACGTCAAGGAACTCGTCCTCGTCCAGATCCAAATCCCCCATCGTGAGCTCCTCTGCCAGATACATATCGATCGCCTCGTCCAAAATCGCGGGAGAGCCGTAGTATCTGCCAAGATGCGTGAGCTTTCCGCATCTTGCGCCCGTTTCCTCACGCAATTCACGCAAAGCTGCCTCGGCGCGATCCTCATCCTTGCTGTCCAGCTTGCCCGCGGGGATCTCCAGAAGCACCTCGGCAAATGGATAGCGATACTGTCTCACACAAAGCACCTCTCCCTCCTTTGTCAGAGGGATAACGCATACCGCACCAATATGGCGGATATACTCCCGCACACCCGCGTTTCCGTCGGGGAGACGGATCTCATCCACGTACAAATGCACCACACGTCCGTCAAAGATCAGCTCGGACGAAGTGCAAGTCTCCTTCATTGCCTCCATATCGATCGGCTTCAAATTCATTGTTTTCAAACCTCCACGGGAACTACTTGTTTACCTCATTATACCGCACATATAAGCTTTTGTAAAGCCGATTTTTGGAAAAATTCCATTCTTTTTCAAAATCGGTTTACATTGGCGCGGTAATCTGCTATAATAAAAGAACAACCCGTACCGCATCTGCGGTCGGATCCTCGGCGCATCTATTATATCATCAAAACGGCACTTCCACAATGGGTATTTTGCGCATGACACATGAGGTTTCTTATCATTTTCAAAAACGAAAAGGGTTTAAGCTATGGTAAAAGAAAAATTCAGCCGCACCGCGCGTGTGCTCGGCTGTGAAGCAATTCAAAAATTGGAGCATGCACGCGTTGCAGTCTTTGGTGTTGGCGGCGTGGGCGGTTACGTCTGCGAGGCTTTGGCACGCGCGGGTGTGGGAGCGATCGACCTCTTTGACAGCGACGAGGTCTCCCTCTCCAATATCAACCGCCAGATCATCGCGCTCCATTCCACCGTAGGTCGCCCAAAGGTCGAGGTGATGCGCGAGAGGATCCTTGACATCAACCCCGTCTGCAAGGTAACGGTTCACAACGTATTCTATCTTCCCGAAAACGCGGATCAATTTCCGCTTGACGGCTACGACTATGTTGCCGATGCGATCGACACCGTATCTGCCAAGATCGAATTGATCCTTCGCGCGCAGGCGGCAGGCATTCCGATCATCTCCTCAATGGGGACCGGAAACAAGCTCGATCCCTCCCGCCTCTGTGTCACCGACCTCTCCAAGACCTCCGGATGTCCGCTTGCGCGCGTCATGCGACGTGAGCTCAAGGCAAGAGGCATTACGCATCTGCGCGTGGTCTATTCCACCGAGCCGCCCGTCATGCCCCCCGACGATGCTCCGACTCTTTCAGATACGCACAAGCACACGCCTCCCGGCTCCCTCCCCTTCGTTCCGCCCGTTGCGGGGTTACTCATGGCGGGGGAGATCATCAAGGATCTGACCGCTCAAAAAAAGTAACTTTCGTCTCATTATTTGTCTATTATCCTCCAAGCATCCGAAATGTTGATACGCTATAATAAACGTGAAAATTCATTTACGGAGGTCATTGCTATGCTTAAACCGAACTACCGTCAGCTCGAATGGTACGCACGCGAAAAGACCGCGTTTTTCCATTTCGGAATGAACACCTTTACGGAGCGTGAATGGGGAGACGGCACAGAGGATCCCGCACTCTTCAATCCCACCGATCTTGATTGCCGTCAATGGATCAAGGCCATTAAGGAAACGGGCTTTGATGCGGCGATCCTGACCGCAAAGCACCACGATGGCTTTTGCCTCTGGCCGAGCAAATACACCGAGCACTCGGTCAAAAGCTCCCCCTACAAAAACGGAAACGGCGACGTTGTGCGAGAATTCACCGATGCGTGCCGTGAATTCGGCATCAAAGCAGGCATCTACCTCTCGCCCTGGGACCGCCACGAGCCCTCGTGGGGCACCGATGCATACAACGATTTTTACGTCGGTCAGCTCACCGAGCTGCTCACCAATTACGGCGAGATCTACGAATGCTGGTGGGACGGTGCCGGAAGCGACAAGGCACATTACGATTGGGAGCGTTGGGCAAATACCGTCCGCACACTTCAGCCAAACGCCGTTATTTTCGGTTCTCTCGGTGCCACTCCGTACGTTGACGTACGTTGGGTCGGAAACGAAAAAGGCATTGCGGGCAAGCCCTGCTATTCCACGGTCGATTACAAGGATCTTGAAGTGGAGATCACCGCCAATCTCAACCGAGGAAACGAAAGCGGAGAAGCATATATCCCCGCCGAGGCAGACGTTTCGATCCGTCCGGGCTGGTTCTATCATGACGATCAGGATACCGACGTGCGCACGCCGCACAATCTCTTAAAGTTATGGTTCGCATCGCGCGGTCGCAACGCAGGGCTCCTGCTCAACATTCCGCCCGACCGTCGCGGACTGCTTTGCGACAGTGATATTGCCTCGCTACAGGGCTTTCACAAGCTTTTGACCGACGCGCTCTCCAATAATCTTATCACTCCCCCCGATCTCAACCTCTGCGGTGACTCTCCGTACGAGGCGGTGATCACGCTCGAAAAGCCCATTACCTTTAATATGTTCACGCTCTCAGAAGAGATAGAGCACGGTAACACGGTCACGGACGCGCGGGTCGAGATCGAGCAAGATGGAGAATGGGTCGAGATCGCACAAACGGCTTGTGTCGGCAATCTCTTCTCCGAGCAGATCCCCACTGTTACGGCAAGCAAGATCAAGCTTTGCATTTCCTCCACCGAGGCGCCCAAATTGCGTAATCTTGGCTTCTATTTAATTGAAGAAGCCGCCGATACGGCAGAATTGCCCTTGACCGCCTCCAATCTGATGGCTCGCAGGCGTACGGTGGTCGATACCCTTCAAAACGGTTGGGATGTCAACCTCGGCGGCATCTATCCCTTCAATCAGATCCGATTGAGCGAGGGAGTCACGGAATATCTCGTCGAAATCTTCAACGGTTCTTCGTTTGAAACACTCGTAACGGGTAAAAATCCAAACGGCGGCACACTCATTGTCGATCTGCCCCATACGGTGGACGGTTCCTACCGTCTCAGGATCACCGCCTTAACGCACACCGCGCAATTCGATCCGACAATCAAGCCAAAGATCTATCTCGTTTAAAATGAAAAAAGCAGGGGAAGCTTCAAAAAAGCTTCCCCTTCCTGTTTTTTATTATTCGCAAATGAAGATATAGGGATAAATGTCCTGACCGCCGTTGACGTAGTAAGCCTCCGCATCGGGATGATTTTCCTCGAGATAAGCGCAGATCGACGCCTTTTCGATATCGGTTACGTCCTTACCGAAGAAGACCGTCATCATGAACTTATCGGGAACGGAGAGCATGGTATCGATCAGATCCATCGCTGCCGCCTCCTTGTTAGAGCGGGAGGTGACCATTTCCTTATCGACAAAGGCGATATAATCGTCCTTGAAGACCTGCACACCGTTGAGCTCCGCATCGCGGACGGAGGGAGAAACGTAGCCTGCGGCAACGCCGTTCATCGCGTCACGCATCTGCTGCGCGGCTACCTCAACGTCCTCCTCATCGTGATCGAGCGCGGCAATGGCGATATAACCCGAGCCGATGTTGTTGCTCGCAATGACGTGAACGTCCGCATCGGTATAGATCTCTGCCGCCTGCGAAGCTGCCATATAGATATTCTTGTTATTGGGAACAACGAAGATGTGCTCTGCCGAGACCTCCTCAAACGCGTTGAGGAAATCCTGCGTGGAGGGATTCTGCGTCTGTCCACCGTAGATGATATAGTCGGTACCGAGCTCGCGGTAAAGCTCCTCGATGCCGTCACCCGTGCAGACCGCTACGATGCCGTAGCGCTTTGCGGGCTTTTCCTTCTTCTTGGCGGTGTTATCTGTCTCGGTCTCGGTGTGCTGAACCGACATATTCTCGATCTTGATGGTAAGGAACTCGCCGTACTGTCTGCAAAATTCCAGCACCTTTTCGGGGGTCATGGTGTGAACGTGGAGCTTGACGATGCTATCGGTCTGGAATGCAACGATCGAGTCACCAACCGACTGCAGGAAATCCTTGACCACGTTGACATCAAAATGCTCAATATCCACCTTGCTGTTCTGAAGCTGAAGCAGACACTCGGTGCAATAGCCGTATTCCATCACGCTATCGGGACCAAAGGAGATCTTGGTCAGATCAAGCTTGGGAGCTGCCGTCGCCACAGCGGTGGGAAGATCCGCAACGAGATCCTCGCCGTTGAGAACACGGTTGCATCCGTCCATAATATAGAACAGACCCGCTCCTCCCGAGTCGATGACCTCCGCCTCCTTGAGTGCGGGAAGCAATTCGGGAGTTCTCTGAAGCGATGCATACATCTCCTTGATCAGATCGGCAAACAAGCTCACAACAGTGCTCTCCTCGGTGATGTTCTTCACCGCGTAAGCAACGCCCTCACGCGCGACGGTCAAAATGGTACCCTCCGTGGGCTTCATGACCGATGCGTACGCCTTCTTGACACCCTCCTCGAGTGCCGCACCAAGCGTGGGAACGTCCGCCTTGTCACAGCCGGAAAGCCCCTTTGCGATGCCTGCAAAGAACTGCGAAAGAATTACACCGGAGTTTCCGCGCGCACCAAGCAGCATTCCACGTGCCATCGTATCCATCACGGTGGAGATATTCGTCTCCTCCATACCGTTGATCGCGGAAATACCACCCTCAATGGTCATGCTCATGTTGTCTCCCGTATCGCCGTCCGGTACGGGGAAAACGTTGAGGGCGTTGACCTCCTCCGCGTTTGCGCGAAGCTGTGCCGCGCCTCCGCGTGCCATATTTGCGATCGTAATACCGTCAAGATACTTGGCGGATACGTTCATTTTTTCATCTGTCAAATTCATAAAAGTTCCTCTCTTTTATTTGAGATAGAGCCGATCAGCGCTCTTTTGCAATAAAGAACAGCGCAAGCGTACCGGGGCCGGAATGTGCGCCGATGACCGTTCCGACGTTGGTGATCAATGCGACCTCTTTGCCGAATTTATCAAAGATAATCTTTTTGAGATACTCCGCATCCGCCATGCAATCTCCGTGGGAAATGTAGATCGGATAGTTTTCCACATCCGCTTCCAATTCCACCATTTTATCTGCCAGAGCGGCAATGGACTTTTTGCGTCCGCGCACCGTATCGATCTTGATGAGGTGACCGTCGTTGTCAACGTGCATAACGGGCTTGATGCCAAGCATATTGCCGACAAATGCAACGGTGGGGCTGACACGTCCGCCGCGCTTGAGATATTCGAGATCGTCGACCGTAAACCAATGCGCCAAACGAAGCTTAATCCCCTCAACAAATGCAGCGACCTCCTCGATCGACTTGCCCGCGTCTCTTTGGTCACACGCCAAACGAACGAGCAGACCCTGTCCCGCAGAAGCGCAAAGCGTATCCACCGCCATCACCTTGCGATCGGGGTAGCTCTCGCTGAGCGCTACGGTAGCAAGACGTCCTGCGTTGTAGGTGTTGGAAAGTCCGGAGGAGAAGCCGATGTAGAGCACGTCGTTGCCCGCCTTGAGCTCCTGCTCAAACGCAGCGGCAAAGGACTCGGAATTGACTGCGGAGGTCTTTGCGACCTTGCCTGCGCGCATCTCTGCGTAAAAATCCGCAGAGGACATATCGTTGTCCGAATAAAGGATATCGTTTCCGACAAAACGGAAATTCAACGCGATCGCGCAAACGTCCCAGCTCGCCAAAATTTCGGGAGAAATATCAGCCGCGGAATCGGTAAAAATTTTGAAATTGCTCATAATACAATTCATCCTTTCTAAATTTCTCAACGTACAAAGTGATAAAAAGACAAGTCAACATCTTCTATTATAGCAGAAAACGGTTGACTTGTCAACATTTATTATGTGATTCATCCATCACTGCACTGTCAACCGTTCAAAAGATGCTTATTTGTTATTTCAAAAAGCGCTCCAGCTTGGTCGCATTCATCAGACGAAGGAGAACGGGACAGAGAATGACGTTGAAAAGAAGCTCAAAGAGGAAATTCGCGCCGATCATAGTAAGAATCAAATAGCCCCATGCGTTCGTACCATCTGCTGCCGCCCAAACGGCGATGGTATCCCAGAAGAAGAGTCGGGTTCCGAGCAAAAAGATGCCCGTGTTGACGATGGGACATACAACAGCGGCAGAAAAGATCGCAAAATACTTATTCTTATTGCGAAGAAGCCAATACGTCCAGCCCGCTGCCAGACCGCACAGAACACCCTTGAGCAGCACGGTAAGGATCGTTCCGAAAATGTGGATTGACATAAACAGCTGCGTCGAGGGAGATACCAGCACGCATACGCCGAACACGAGTCCGAGCCATGCACCCGCCCAAGGGCCGCCCGTAACAACGCCCAAAACGATGGGCAGCAGAACAAGAGAGACCTCAAACGGTCCAAATTTGATAAACGATCCAAGCAACTGCAAAACGATCACGATCGCCGTCAAAATTGCAAGATACGTTAAGCGAAATGCGTTTGATGTAGTTCTCATAACAGATTTCCTCCTATCAGTATTCCTTTATATGGTATACTTATACATTGGTATTATATCACTTTTCCCAAAAAAGTCAAGTGTTTTTACACCATGAGCTTGTAAACGTCGTTTTTGGGAAGCCCGCGATCCTTTGCCGTCTGCTTGATCGCGTCCATTTTGGACTGTCCCATTGCGATATAATGATTGACGTGCGTGGGAATATCCATCTCCACCCAAAATGCGCCGGCTGTCTCGCGCTCCTCGGGTGCGCCCTCTACGACAAGAACGTATTCTCCACGCGGATCTCGCTCGGAATAATACGCCACCGCCTCTCCAAGCGTCATGCGTAAGACTTCCTCGTTGAGCTTGGTCAGCTCTCGACAGATGGCAATACGGCGATGCTCTCCAAGCACGGAGACGAGATCCGCAAGCGTTGCGCGAAGCTTGTGCGGCGCCTCATGAAACAGCATAGTCTTTCGTTCCTGCTTGAGCAATGCCAGATGTGCGCGCCGCTCCGCCTTATTGACCGACAAAAAGCCCTCAAAGGTGAATTTGCCCGTCGGAAGCCCCGACAGTGTCAAGGCAACGATCGAAGCAACGGGTCCCGGAACCGAGGTGACGGGAATATTCCGCTCTGCACAAAGCGCGACGAGATCCTCACCCGGATCGCTGATAGCGGGGGTGCCTGCATCGGTGATCAGCGCACAGGACTCTCCACCCTCAAGTCTTTGGGCGATCTGCTCTCCGCGCTCGCGCTTATTATGCTCAAAATAGGACACCATGGGCTTGCTGATCCCGAGATGGGTGAGCAGGCGCATGGAATTACGTGTATCCTCCGCGGCAATAAAATCCACCTCGGAGAGCACCTTGATCGCGCGCTCGGAAAGGTCGGAAAGATTTCCGATGGGTGTTGCGACCAAATAGAGCATTCCCGCCTCCACGCGGTTCTTTTCCCGATATGAAAGCTCTGCTTTCTTGATTGAACTCATAAAAAACTCCGTTCTGCGGATGTTTCCGCTAATTCGCTCACCGTGCCACACGGCTTTGCATAAACTATAGCAAACGAACCGTTTCGCAAGGGAGGAGCATATGGCGATCAAAATCTACGTTGATCAGGGACACAATCCCGAAAATCCGAACGCAGGGGCGGAGGGCAACGGTCTGCGGGAGCAGGATATCACCTACCGCGTGGGAGAAGAGCTGGCGGCGCTTTTGCGTACCAATCCGAATTATGAGGTGCGGCTCTCCCGACCGACACCGACCACGTCACTCGGCACGTCCAACACGACAAGCCTGCGCGCACGTGTAAACGATGCCAATTCCTGGGGGGCGGATTATTTCATTAGTATCCACACCAACGCCTCCGACAGTCCGAATGCCGGCGGTACAGAGGCATTTGCTTATTCCCGTCCCTCCCGCGCGTTTTCGCTGGGAGAGGCGATCCTTGCAAGTCTGAGCGCCGCAACGGGACTGCGCAACCGTGGGATGCAGGTGCGTCCGTCGCTCTACGTGCTGCGAAAAACAGCCATGCCCGCGATCCTTCTGGAGCTCGGATTTATCACCAATCCCGAGGAAGCCGCTCTCATGAGCGGTAACCCACAGCTTTTTGCGCGTGGGATCTACAATGGGATCATAGAAGAGCTGGGTGACGGTTAAGCACGTCCGTAGAGGTAATTCCACTCGCGGAAGCGAGAGAGATTGACCGATGCGAGCTGCTCGCGCGTGAGGCGATAGCCCCAATTTCCCTCGCTCTTTCCGGGGGTATTGAGTCGGGTATCGCTTCCGTAGAGCAACAGATCCTGAACAGGCATGATAAAAAGCCCCGCGTGGCTTGCGAACATCGTACGAAGCAATGCGGGATAGCACTTATCCCAATCGCTCTCGTTATAGCCGCAATAACGCATGATACGCTCACGCGTTGCCTCGTCACACTCCCAAACGTAGCCCAGAAGCGTGTTATTATCGTGCGTTCCCGTATAGGCAACACAGTGGTTATCGTAATTATGCGGAAGGTGCGGTGTTTCGGGATCTCCAAGAAAAGCAAACTGCAAAACGCGCATACCGGGATATCCGCTGTCGCGCACCAGCTTGACGACCTCGGGCGTAATGTCACCAAGATCCTCCGCGATCATGAGCTTACCCTCACAGATCGGCTTGAGCGCGCGGATGAGCGCCATACCAGGGCCCTTTTTCCATTTTCCGTTCCGCGCGGTCTTTTCCCCTGCGGGAATGCTGTAATACGCCTCAAGTCCGCGGAAATGATCAATTCGTACGCCGTCAAAGAGCGTCATTGCAAAGCGCATCCGCTCACACCACCAGGAAAATCCGTCTGCCTTCATGCGCTTCCAATCATAGAGCGGATTGCCCCAAAGCTGACCGTCCGCGCAGAAATAATCGGGCGGCACACCCGCCACCGCAGAGGGTCTTTTCTCCTTATCCAATAAAAACAGCTCATCATTCGCCCAAACGTCCGCGCTGTCGTATGCAACGTAGATCGGGATATCTCCCACAATGGAAATACCGCGCTCGTTTGCATAGCTCTTGATCTCCATCCACTGACGGTAAAACTCGTACTGCGAAAACTGCCACGTCCAAAGAGTATCCTCATCGTAGACTTCGTTTTTCCACTCAATCCATTCGGCGCCGCCGTTTGCCTCCTTGATCGCCATAAAACGGCAGAAGCTTGCCACCTGCGGAAAGTCCCGCAAGAACTTTTCCGTGGGCGCACGGTCGGCAACGCGCGAGGCCGCCAGGCGAAGCAGCGCAAAGCGCTCCTCGTTGAGGCGATCAAATTCGCATACGTAGGGGCTTTTCTGGCGCGCGGACTCCAATTCCTCCGCAGTCAGAAGTCCGTTCTTTGCCAACGTTGGCAGATCGATAAAATTCGGATTGCCGCTGAAGGCACCGAAGGATTTGTACGGAGAATTACATTCGTCGGGCAGACAAAACGGCAACACCTGCCATACGGAAAAGCCGCCCTCTGCCAGATAGTCAATCCAATCCTTCGCCTCTTTTCCGAACGAGCCCTCCGAGTATTCTCCCCAAAGTGAGGAAACGTGCATCAGCACGCCGCTTTTACGTTTCATCAAAAACCAGATCCTTTCCTCTTAATGTAGACATTATAACAGATTTTTGCATAAAAATCAATCGTAAAACCCGCTTTTTTACGGAAAAGTAAACCAAATATGCGCTTTTTTTCAATTTTTTCCTGTTTTGCATATTGACAAATCACGTTCATATCCATATAATATTATGTATTAACGAAATCGGTCACGCATGACCGCGCGCACGCGTCGCGCAAGAAAGGAAGTTTGACACTATGGGAATTAAAGTTGTAAAATTCGGCGGCTCTTCTTTGGCAGATGCAGAGCATTTCCGTCGCGTTGCCGCCATCGTAAAGGCAGATCCCGATCGACGCTTTGTCGTCCCCTCCGCACCCGGTAAGCGCTTCAGCGAGGACACCAAGGTCACCGATATGCTCTACCGCTGCTACGAGATGGTGCGCAACCGTGAGGATATTACCGAATACTTTAAAAAGATCGCCAAAAGATACAACGATATCATCAAGGATCTCGGCCTCAACTTTGACATCAGCGGTGAATTGGATTACGTCCGTGATGCGATCCTCCACCACTCCGGCCGTGATTTTGCCGCAAGCCGCGGTGAGTATCTCAACTCTCTCATTCTCGCAAAATATCTCGGATTTGATTTTATTGATGCAGAGTCCGTTATTTTCTTCCGTGAAAACGGTACCTTTGACGAGGAAAAGACCAACGAGGAAATGGCAACCGAGCTCAAGGCGCACAAGTACGCGGTCATCCCCGGCTTCTACGGCGTAATGCCCAACGGAACCATCAAAACCTTCTCGCGCGGCGGCTCGGATATCACGGGCTCCATCGTTGCGCGTGCCGCAAACGCAGAGCTTTATGAAAACTGGACCGACGTCTCGGGCTTTTTGATGACCGATCCTCGCATTGTCAAGGACCCCAAGCCGATCAACACACTGACCTACAGTGAGCTCCGCGAGCTCTCCTACATGGGCGCAACCGTCCTCCACGAGGAGGCGATCTTCCCCGTTCGCTATGCGGGTATTCCGATCAACATCCGCAATACCAACGCTCCCGAGGATGCCGGCACCATGATCGTTTCGTCCACCAACGAATACGACAAGGAGCGCATCATTACGGGTGTCGCGGGCAAGAAGGGCTTCTCGGTCATTACCATTGAAAAGGATATGATGAACGCGGAGATCGGCTTCTGCCGCAAGGTCCTCGAGGTTCTCGAGGAGAATAACATTTCCTTTGAGCATATGCCCTCCGGTGTAGATACGATGAGCCTCGTTCTCGCGACCTCCACCATCGAGGATCGCCGTGAGCGTCTCGTTAACTCCATCAACCGTGCGGTTCGCCCCGACAACATCTCCATTGAGGACGGTCTGGCACTTCTCGCGGTCGTCGGTCGCGGCATGGTCAAGGCAAAGGGTACCGCCGCTCGCGTATTCGATGCCATCTCCAACGCAGGCATCAACATCCGCATGATCGACCAGGGCTCGAGCGAGCTTAACATTATCGTCGGCGTAGAGGAAACCGACCTCAACCACGCGCTCGCGGCAATTTACAACGAATTTGTAAAATAATAGAAAACAGCAGGGGGAAGGGAAAGTCATTTTCCTTCCCCTTCCTTCAAAAATCTTAAAAAGGAGAACGGAATGATACGGATCTACGGCGTAAAGCTATGTAACCTGCAAGAAAACGGTCTTTTGCAGTCTCTCCCCGACCGCATTGCCCTGCCGTGGAAGGCACGCCACCCAAAGCTACGCAACAAGGGCGCCCGCCTCGCAAGCCTCGCCGGTGTTTGGCTTCTTTACAAAAGCGGTGCGGAGGGTACACTTGCCTATACGGAAAACGGCAAGCCTTATTTGACCGCTCCCGACCGCGCGATCAGCATTACGCACACACAAACGCACGCATTCTGTGCGATTTCCGACTCCGACGGCGAAATCGGATTGGATGCGGAGGATCTCGGTCGCTTGACAGCCAAGGAGACAGCGGCGCTCGCCGCCCGTTGGTTTACGGCTTCCGAGCGTGCGGAGCTTGAAAAATCCCTGACCGAGGAAGCTTTTTTATCCATATGGACAAGAAAGGAAGCGCAGGTCAAGCAATCGGGCGAAGGACTGCGCGCGATCCGTACAACGGACGTCTCGGACAGCACTTTTGTCACTTATCGCATCGAAAACACGTTAATCACCTTGGTCTCTTCCGAGCCAACAGTTCCCTCGGAGATTGAAATGCTATAAAAAAACTGCGATCCTTTTGGATCGCAGTTTTTTATTTTTTTGATTTTCTGTATTTTTCGGGAGACTGACCGTATTTCTTTTTAAAAAGGCGGCTGAAATACAGCGGATCGGAAAAACCAATCGCAAACGCAACGCCAGATATCGGCTCATCCGTCGCAAGAAGCAGATCCGACGCGCATGTGAGGCGCAGATCCAGAATATACGCATACGGAGACGCACCGACATTTTCCTTGAACAGATGTCCAAAGCGACTTCGGCTCACTCCCGCCATACGCGCGTATTCGTTCAGATCGATCTCTCGTTTGAAATTTCGGTTCATAGAAAGAATGATCGGACGGATACGCTCGTCACATTGCAGCTCGCACGTATCCCGCACAAGCTTTCCGATCTCTACGATCAGAGCCATCAGATCCGCGCAGAGCATTGCCTCTTGCATAGGAGTATACGAAGCAAAATGCACGATCAACCGCTCAAACACACGTCCGACCGTCACCTCGTGCCGCCGTCCCTGATACAGGTGCATACCGTGTAAGCCCGCATCTGCAAAGATCTCTTCGACCGCCGAGCCCGTAAAATGCACCCAATAGCTAACGCCCTCCGCATTCACGTAATCCTGCCGCACACCCGGCTTGAAGATCACAAACCCGCCCGGGGAGAGTCGATGCGCGACACCGTCCTCGTTGACGATCATCTCACCCTTTTCGACGTAGATGATCTGATAATCCTTTCGTCCGCGCGTGCGAATGGTGTGCTGATGCGCGTTATTGTGAAAGCCACAGGAATTGACCGACAAATATTTCGAAGCATCCACGTCGTTTTTGTCCAGCTCGTCTCCGTTATAGACAGAAATTCTCCTTTTCTCCATCCAACCGCTCCTTTCCCTGATTTGAGCCCATTATAATACACTTTTTCGCATTTGTCAATAGCAGAATCATCCATATAAACAGCCATTTTACCAATTCCGTAACATCGGATAGCGTGATATCATATATGCGGAACAAAACAACAAAAAAGGAGCTTTCATATGAAAAAATTTGCTTTTATAGGTGCGGGAAGCGTTGGCTTTACGCGTACCGTTGTGCGTGATCTGTTCACCTTCCCCGCGTTTCAGGATGCGGAAATCGCATTGATGGACATCAACCCCGAGAGACTTGAATACATCCGCCGCTGCTGCGAAAAAATCAAGGCAGCAATGGGCGTAGAGGCAAAGATCGTTGCAACCACCGACCGTGCGGAAGCGCTCAAGGGCGCGGACGGCGTTCTTTGCACGGTCTTCAACGGCGACATCGATATCTGGCGCCACGACATTGAGATCCCCAAAAAGTACGGTGTCGACATGAACGTGGGCGACACCAGAAGCGTTGCGGGCATCTTCCGCGCCGCTCGTAATATTCCTCTCATGCTCGATATCTGCAAGGATATTGAGACCTATTGCCCACACGCAATATTCCTCAACTACACCAACCCCATGTCCATGCTCTGCCGCGCTATGCAGCTCCATACCAACGTACAGGTCACGGGACTGTGCCACTCGGTACAGGGCACCTCAAAAATGCTTGCAAAATGGCTCGATCTGGACCCCAATGACGTCATTTACACCTGTGCGGGTATCAATCATCAAGCATTCTTCCTTGAATTCAAGGACAACAGCGGAAAGGATCTCTACCCCCTGCTCCGAGAAAAGGTCAAGGAGCCCGAATTTTACAACAAGGAGATCGTTCGCAACGAAATGTTTAAGCATTTCGGCTACTACGTCACCGAATCCTCCGGACACAACTCGGAATATAACTATTGGTTCCGCAAGCGTCCCGACCTGATCGAAAAATACTGCTCCGATCACGAGGGTGCGGGTTGGAATCCGGGTGAGTATGCGTTCTCGCTCAATCTCCGCCTCGAGCGTCTCAAAACCTGGCGCGACGATTTTGAAAATTGGATCCAAAACGAAGAGGTCGATCCCCGACGCAGCCGCGAATACGCCGCAGAGATCTTCAACGCTTTGATCGGTGACGGTCAGCCCTTCCAATTTAACGGAAACGTCATCAACGACGGTGCGATTCCCAATCTCCCCGCAGATGCCTGCGTCGAGATTCCCGTCGTCGTCTCCCGCTTCGGTCTTCGCCGCTGTCTGGTCGGCAACCTCCCCGATGAGGTCGCGATCCTGGTCAACACCACAGCACGCATGGAAAACCTCGCCGTTGACGCGATCATGGAAAAGAACAAGCGCAAGCTCGTTCAAGCGGTCTATATGGATCCACTCTGCTCGGCGGTCCTCTCTCTTGATGAG
>JAFTJB010000113.1 GCA_017456625.1 Clostridia bacterium | reverse complement strand
TTAGGTATATTGCTTACAGAATGTCTGTGCGAAAAACATAGATATCTATTTGTAGGGACCGGCGTCCTCGACGGTCCGCGCCATAGGCAGTGTTACTTTTTGGAATTTTTAGGGTAGCGAAGCGGGTGAGAGGGCTAATCCAAAGGAAAAGTAACTTTGGTGCCCATTTTGGGTGGGGGTACCAAAATGGTCGCGGCAGCAATGCTGACGGGCTGTAGACAAAACAAAAAAGTCTGTACACCATGCAAACGATGGGGGTACAGACTGACAAATCATATCCATGATCAAAAACTTTTTAAAGTTTTTGAGGGGGTTATAGGGGGAACTTTTTTCAAAAAGTTCCCCCTATAATTCTTCCCCCTATAATTCTTCCCCCTATCAAATAGCATCCAATTCGGGGTTTTTGGCGAAGTGCTTGAGCATGACGAGGGGCTCGGTCGCGGAGCGGTTGGTAATAAGAACGCCCTCGCGAGCCGCGGATTCGGTAACGAAAAATTCATCGTTGGTCAATTCGCCGTAACGGATGAGGGTAGGTGTTTCCAGCTCCCATGTGCCCATGGTGCCGTGACCCTACAAAAGGATGAGACCGTATGCCGCCGCATCGCGGACGAGGACGCTCTTGCCGGGGGCGACGGTGAGGCGCTTTGCCGAGACGGTGTCGCATTTGTAGCAGATCCACTCCTCGACGTGCGCATCGTCCTTGCGAATGACCAGGGGCTTCATAAAGCGGTTTTTGGAGAAGTCGGGGTCGACGTTGCGCTCCCAATCGATGACGTCGATGAGATAATCGATATTTCCGCGCTCCTCGTCGGGACAATTCTTCCAGAGCAGATCCTCACTCACGCAATGACCGCCGTAGAGGACGGATTGATACATGGCGTAGACGTCGCTGGCAAACTGCGGCTCGTAGGTGCACATGCTCGCGGGCGCGTGCAGGACCCCGGGAGGAACGTCCCAGCCCGTGTCAAGCGTGATCTTGTAGGCTTGCGAGAGATCGAGCAGATGATTGTCACCCTTGGTGAAATTCTCAAGCGCTTTTTTGACCTCTTCCTTGGTGGTTTCGGGGCGCAGACCGAAGAAGGTATAGCCGAATTCGCCCTCATAGTTGTTCATTTGAGAGGGGAAGAAGTACATTTCGGGCTTTCCGTCGGCGCCGACACGCGCGGCATGCTCGTCGCGGTGATGGATGTGATGCGGAAGGGGACCGAGGTTGTCGAAGAATTTCGAGAACATGGGCCACTTGCCGTACTCGTTCCAGAGCGCATCACCGATGATCTCGCCCTTGAGCTCGTCCACCGCATCGCGCAAAAGCACGCGCTCGCTGCCGTCGCGGGAGACGATGTAGCTGAGTCCCTCGTCATCGGGCGTAAGGGGACCGTTTTCGGCGTGGGTGGTCGAAGAGAGCCAACGCTCGTCAATGCCGCCGCGCTCAAGACCCAGGACGTAATAGTCATCGGGATGGAGCTTGATGCGCTTTGCGGGGCGGCAGAATGCGCGGGGGACCCAGGTGGGCGCGAGGCGAAGAATGCCGCCGCCCTCTTTTAGTAGCTTTTTTGCAACAGACATGATATGTTCTCCTTTTCAGTATTGAATATCGAAGGTGCGAAGGATCGCGTTCTGATCCACCGTAAAGCAGACACCGTCCGCGGTCTCTATGAAGGGAAGCTCTCTTTTGTCGGGGAGCGAGAGGATGCGCGCGGGGGATTTTTTGGTGCGTACCGTGAGCGAAAAAGGAACGACACGGCGCGCAAATTCACGCGTGTTGAGCAGGACCGTATGCAAACGGAGCGAGGCGTCGCAGTCGTAGGCGGTGATCTCAATATCCTCGTCCGCATCGGTGGAAATGGTGGGATTGACGGCGGGGCGCAGGAGTGAGAGGAGGATACGACGGTAGTCGTAGAGCGCACAGCACTCAATGGGGAGCGCCGACCAGATCACGCGACCCAAGCCGTACGCGGTTGCCGCAAGCGCGGGGATATCGGTCTTGTGGGCGGGGGGGTTGGAATGAATGGAGGCGAACTCCTTGGTGTCCTGAAGGGTGTAGGGCAGGGTGACGGTGGCGAGGACGAGCGCGGGATCGATGCCCTCCACGATGGGCGCCGTGCCGTCAAAGCAGAGGGGATAGCTCTCGTTGAAGTGTCCGAACGCATCCGCGACCGACTCCTTGGGGGAGAGATAGACCACGCTTTCCGCGGTACGTCCCGTGCATTTGGCACCGAAAAAGGCTTCGAGTAAGCCTTTGCACGCGCCGCCGCTGATATAGAGCGTGCCGCCCGTACGGACGTAATTCTGTAGGCGCTCGTAGTCGTAGGCATCCTCCTCGGTGAGGCAGGAGGCGACGATGGCGGGGAAGCGGTCGAGCGGTGCAAAGCCGCCCGTGACGTCCGAGAGCAGATGCGCGCCGATCAGATTTTCAACCGTGTTGGTTACACCGAGGTAGTTGGTATAGCCCTCGGCAAAGGGGTCGAATTTGCTCTTGAGGCTGTAATAGAGCCCCACGTCCGCGATCGGCTTGCCCGAAAGATATGGCTCAAGTGCCTCCAATTCGCCAAAGATCTCCCCGAGGTGCGTGTATACGCGTGCATCCATCGTACCGACGGGATCGATCGCATCGATGGCGAGCGAGGCACCGTGATGGGCGGTTGTGAGCCCCACGGTCGCGCGCAGAACGTCGGAGACCTTGATCTGCGTGTGCGCGGAGAGCTTGGGGGCGCAACGGGAGAACATATACTCAAAGGGTTGATTTTTTGTGATCGCGCGGTAGAATTTGCAGGCAAAGGATTGAGAGGAAATGCCGCGGTAGAGGTCGCCGCCCGCATAGTCGCAGGCAGAAATGACCTCCTCGCAGTTTGCGACCGTGCCGTTGGGGAGTGCGGAATAGGCGACGTTGTGCTCCACGCTGACCGATGGGAGCATGGCTTTGGTCAGATCGGTCACCCAATGTGCAAACTCGCCCATCCATTCGCGGCGCTTTTGCATGTGCAAGAGCCAGCGTCCGTCCTGCCAATCGATCGCCACGGGAAGCTCGCCGCCGACCTCGTCCCGCCATCTTTTTTTGCAGGCATCGCAGTAGCAGGGGTGTGGCCAGAAGAGCATATCGTAAAACATTCCCTCCACGGTGGGGAAGTATGCCGCCATTTCCTTGATCTGCTCCTTGACAAACGCGCGGTATTCGTGATTGTTGGGGCAGCAGAAGCCGTAGCGCGGGGGCTTTTTGGAGGAGGAAAACTCCATGTCCGCGCAGGCTCCGACACGCTCACGGTGGGAATAGCCCTCCGCATCCAGCATCCGCCATGAGGGATGGCGGTCGTGCTCGTAGGTGTTGTAGATGAGGCTGTAGTAGCCCGTAACGGTGATGCCGTTTTCGTGGCAGAGATCGACGAGACGGCGCATTTTGTCCTCACAGCCGACAAACGCGCGGTGCATTTTGCCCGACTCGGTGGGGTAATAGCAAAGCCCGACGTGTGACTGAAAATAGAGCATGGCACTCTGTACGCGCGCGCGTTTGAGGTTTTCGACGTAGCTCTCGGGGTCAAAGCGCGAGAGGAAGGAGTCGTCCCAATCGTCGATGTGCATGTCGCACAGGTGCCTACGGAAGGAATTTTGATACCACATTTACAATTCTCCCATCTTTTTTCTTGATTTTACCACAAAAAAGGTGTATAATAAATGCACCGTTGGACGGAAAAATAGCATTTTGGGTTTTTGTGAGGTGAAAGGTATGCTTGATGTCATGATGACGGAGCTTTGCCGCGCGACGAAGGATTTTTACAATATGACGGGGATCATTATCGTTTTGTTTGATGAGACGAGGCGAAAGCTCTACGCGTATCCCGAGCGGATGTGCGATTTTTGCAGGGAGGTGCGCAGGAGCGAGGTGCTCACGGAGCGTTGCCTTGAGTTTGACAACGTCGGCTTTGATATGTGCGACCGCACGCGAAAGCCTTATATCTACGATTGCCACATGGGGCTGGCGGAGGCGATCGCGCCCATCTGCGAGGGGGAGACGGTCATCGGATACATGATGATGGGGCAGATCCTGCGCGAGGGGGGCCGCGCGCGCGTGGAGGAGGCGATCGGAGCGGTGTCGCGTGAGCTTGGGCTTGCGCGCGCGCCCTTTGAGAGCGACCTTGCGGCGATGCGCGAAACGAGCGACGAGATGATCCGTTCGGCACTGAGCGTCATGACCATGTGCGTGTGCTATCTGTACACCAATCGGATCGTGCGAAGTCGAGGGGAGGATCTGGCGGCACGACTGCGCGCCTACGTAGACAGACATTACCGCGAGGAGCTCACGGTCTTAGCACTCTGCCGCATGATGTACATTTCCAAAAGTAAGCTCTATCACCTCTCCCTGCAGGCGTTCGGCATGGGTGTTTCGGATTATATCAGAGGCAAGCGGATCGAGGAGGCGCGGCGGCTTTTGGAGGAGGAGAGGACCCCGATCGCGCAGATCGGCGCGCGCGTGGGCTTTGCCGATGCGAATTATTTCACGCGTGTCTTCCGCCGCGAAACGGGCATGACACCCAAGGAGTGTCGGAAAAATGCCGAAAAAATACGCGCGGTTGACAAATTGTAAGCCTCGGTTGCTTGCTGTCAACCAAAAAATGTGCTATTATAAAGGTGCAAAAACGAAGTGACGTTATGAAAGGAGAAAACGATGATACTTGCGGATAAAATTATTACGTTGCGAAAGAAGCAGGGCTGGTCGCAGGAGGAGTTCGCCGAAAAGATGGACGTCTCCCGTCAAGCGGTTTCCAAATGGGAGGGAGGATTATCTGTCCCCGACCTCAATAAGATCATCGCCATGAGCGCGTTGTTCGGTGTCAGTACCGATTATCTGTTAAAGGACGAGATCGAGGAGGTGACTCCCTCCGAAACGGCACAAAGCGACGACGATTCGCACCGAACGGTGTCCGCCGAGGAGGCACACCGCTATCTGGACACCGTGGAGCGGCTTTCCAAACGCATTGCCGCAGGCGTTCTGCTTTGCATCCTTTCGCCCGTTACGCTTCTTTTGCTGCTCGCATTCGCGTCGAGCGGTGCCCCCGTGTTGATCTCGGAGGGCTGGGCGGTTGGAATTGGAATGTTGGCACTCTTTGCGTTCGTCGCAGGCGCGGTTGCCATCTTCGTTCCCACGGGGCTTCGGCTTTCGGAGTTTTCCTACCTCGATCGCGAGTGCGTAACGTTGGAATACGGCGTCAAGGGGATTGTGGAAAAGAAAAAAGCGACGTTTCAGTCGCAATTTTATACAAGCTTGACGGTGGGGATCGTGCTTTGCGTGTGCAGCGCGTTACCGTTGATCATTCTGGGGGCGATGAACGCAAAGGATTTTTCCCTGATTGCCGCAACTGCCCTGATCCTTGTGATCTGCTCGATCGGCGTAGCGCTCATTGTACGAGTAAGCTATATCAGCGGTAGCCACCAGCGCCTTCTCCAAACGGGCGAATTTACGGTGGAAAATAAGAAAACCGCACGCGAAAACGAGGTGACCGATACGGCATATTGGTGCGCCTGCGCAGCGATCTATCTTGGCGTCAGCTTTTTGACCGTTGCATGGCACATCACTTGGATCGTTTGGCCCGTTTGCGGTTGCTTGTTCCCGGTCTACCAGGCAATCGTCCGCGCGGCGCGAAAAAGAGAAAAATGATACGAAAAAAACGGCACGAAGGGTCACTTCGTGCCGTTTTTGTACGGTGATGGGAAATGCTGTGTCAGACCGTTGTCAGCTCCTTGGCGCGGGTCTCGCGCTTGAGGTTGCGGCGGTACATCGCGCGCAGTCCGGGGGTGTTGGCGCGCAGGATCAGGGTGGGGAGGAGGTTGAGAATGGCGTTGACGGTGGCAATGGGGAGCGCCATGGTGAGCGGACGGAGGAAGGGAAGTGCCGCGATCGCAAAGCCCATAAAAATGCCGACGATATGTCCCATCACGCCGTAGTTGCTCTCTAAAAGAAAGCGACCGATGTAAGCGGAGGAGGAAGGATCGCGCACGCGGTCCTTATGAAAGCCCGTAAAGCAGCCCCACTCGGGGACGTATTGCTTCCATACGTTGATCCTGGTGCGGCGGTAGAATTTCTTCTCTCTGTCCGAAACGGTAAACAGGCGCGCCTCGGGAGCAAACCAAGACTCGGGGAGACGGCGGACGATGAACGCGAAAAGTCCGTCCACGGCGATCACGGCGGCAACGCCCGCGAGCGTGCAGGCGAGCAGGAGGAAAAATGCCCCCGCGGTATAGACCCCGTCAGCTAAAAAATTGCCGAGCGTGATGGCGAGCGAGGCGATTGAGATCACGGTAAAATATAACATGGGATGCCCTCGTTTTTCAGTGTTTTGACGCCTCTATTATACAACGAAAAGAGCCTTCTGTCAATCTTTTTCTCCCTCCTTTCGTTTGAAGGAGACAATTTTTGCGCATATGAAAAAAGAAAATCTATTTATTTCGCACACCCCCTTGACAAATCGGAAAAAATTGGGTATACTTCGATTAAGGGTCAAAGAGGCTCTTCAAAAAAATACCCAACCAAGAAAGGAAACCACGATTATGAAATTGGGGGCAACTGCGGGCTTGTTCTCCTGCTTTGGAGCAGACCGCTACAAGAAAATGAAGGAATACGGCTTCGACTATGCGGATTACGGCATTTCCGGTGTGCTCGGCGACAAGACCGAGGAGGAATACGAGGCAATGATTCTCTCGGAGAAGGCACTTGCCGATGAGGCGGGTGTGACCATCCACCAGATCCACGGACACTGGAGATATCCTCCCCACGACGAGACCGAGGAATTGCGCGAGCAACGTGCGGAATGGATGCGCCGTGCCATCCGTCTCACCGCAAAGATCGGCTGCAAGAACTGGGTCATCCATATGATGATGCCCTACGGCCCTGACGATAGCGGCTTTAACGATGAAGAATTCTTGAAGATCAACCTCGATTTCTTCCGCAAGCTTTTGCCCTGCGCAAAGGAGAATGGTGTAACGATCTGTCTCGAAAATATGCCCATGAAGAGACTTACCTACTCCACCACGGCAAAGACGCTGGAGATCATCCACATGATCGACGACGAAAACTTCAAGCTCTGCCTCGATACGGGACATGAGGCGATCTTTGGCAACGTTGCGGATGCCGTTCGCCTTGCAGGCAAGGATCTGCGTGTCTTCCACATTCATGATAACAGCGGAAAGCACGACGATCACTGGTTCCCCGGCATGGGCGTGACCAATTGGAAGGAATTTATGGATGCGGTCAGAGAGATCGAGTTTGATGGCGTGCTTTCTCTTGAGGCAGGTGGTTGCACCAACTTCTTCCCCGGTATCTCCAACGACGCGAGAATGAAGATCCTCAAGACCATTATGGACGATATTGTCAACGCGTAAAGGAGCAGATGCATGAAATTAACGTTTTTCGGCACGAGCCACGGACATCCCGAGAGAGGACGCTACTGTACCTCTGTTTACTTTGAGCATAAGGGCAACGGATTTTTCATTGACGCGGGTGCACCGCTGGTCTATCTGATCAAGCAGAAGGGCATCCCCTACGAGAGCATCAAGGCAATGTTCATCACCCATATGCACAACGACCACACCGCAGAGCTTCCCGCCATTGCGAACTCGCTGTGGTACCACAAGCAGGTGGAGTATTGGGATATCTTCTTCCCGGACGAGAACGGCATTGCGGGCTTGGATGCGTGGACACGGGCGCAGTACAACGGCGGCGGTGTTACCAATAACCGACTCATCCATCCGCACGTCACCACCCCGGGCGTGATCTACGATCAGTACGGTATTCGTGTGACCGCGATCCGCACCGACCACGTCAATAACGGCGCGCTTCCGAGCTATGCGTACATGATCGAGACCGACGACGGTAAGCGCGTGCTCTTCACGGGCGATCTGGCGTATGATTTCCACGATTTTCCGCAGATCGCAAAGGAGGAGTATTTCGACCTGATCGTTTCCGAATTGGTGCATCTGGCTCCCGATAAGGCGGCAGAGATCCTCAAGGATGTCAACACCCGTCTGCTCATTTTCAGCCATCTCGGCGCGTACAACGTCAAGAAGCTGGAGGAGCACAACATTCGCTTCAATTTCCCGCACGTTGTAGCGATCGACGGCTTTGAGTATTACGTGATTTAAATTTGATGAAAGAAATGGGCTGTCTCAAATTTGAGACAGCCCATTTTTGTATCACGCGGCACGGAACACAATCAAAAAGAAACCGCTTTTGCTGTCAGAAAAATGACGGCAAAAGCGGTTTTTGGGTTGAAATATTACTTTACGTTGATCTCGTGGATCCAGCCTGCGGGAGCCTCGATTCTGCCCATCTGAATGCCCGTGAGGGTATCGTAGAGCTTCCTTGTGATGGAACCCATCTCCTGCATGCCGCTGGGGAAGCAGATCTCCTTGCCGTGGTCAACGATCTTGCCGACGGGCGAGATGACTGCCGCCGTGCCGCACAGACCGCACTCCGCGAAGTCCTTGACCTCGTCGAGGAGGATCTCTCTCTCCTCAACCTCCATGCCGAGGTATTCCTTTGCGACGTAGCAGAGGGAGCGTCTGGTGATGGAGGGAAGAATGGTGTCGGACTTGGGCGTGACGAGCTTGCCGTCCTTGGTGATGAAGATGAAGTTTGCGCCACCCGTCTCCTCGACCTTGGTTCTCGTTGCGGAATCGAGATACATATTTTCATCATATCCCTGATTGTGCGCATCGACGATCGCGTGCAGGCTCATTGCGTAGTTGAGTCCCGCCTTGATGTGACCCGTTCCGCGGGGAGCGGCACGGTCGAAATCACAAACGCGGAGGGTCAGGGGCTTTGCGCCGCCCTTGAAGTAGGGACCGACGGGGGTGACGAAGATGCGGAACTGATACTCGGTAGCGGGCTTTACGCCGATGACGGGGTTGCTGCCGAACATATAGGGGCGGAGGTACATGGTCGCGCCCGAGCCGTAGGGAGGAACGAAGTCGGCGTTAGCCGCAACGACCGCCTCAACTGCCTCAATGAACTTGTCCTCGGGGAATACGGGCATCTCGAGTCTCTTCGCGCTCTCCGCCATACGGGATGCGTTGAGGTCGGGACGGAAGGTCACGATGCGACCGTCCTCGGTGCGGTATGCCTTCAGACCCTCAAAGACGGTCTGCGCGTACTGGAATACGCCTGCGCACTCGTTGAGCACGATGTTTGCGTCCTCGTTGAGTCCGCCCTCGTCCCAAGCTCCATTTTTGAAGTTGGAAACGTATCTTTTCTCTGTCCGGATATATCCAAAGCCAAGGTTGGACCAATCCAATTGCTTGTTACTCATAATCTGTTCTCCTTTGCGTGCCGCTTGAGGGAATCACGCTTCTATGACAAAATTATTGTTTGTAGTTCTTTCCGAGGCTGAGCGCCTTCATGTTCAGCTCCTTGAGAGCCGCCTTCTTGGGAGGAACGAGCTTTTCGACCACGCTTTCAACGCCGTCAAAGGTAAGCTCGGGGTGATTTTCGAGCAGATGACCGACGATGATCATGTTGGCAAGCGTGGACAGACCCTCCTCCTTTGCCATCTGGGTGGCGGGGATGTAGAAGACCTCTACGTCCCCTCTCTCGACCTTGACGTCGATGAGCGAGGAATCCACGTAGATCTGTCCGCCGGGGAGGACGGAGTCTACGTACTTCTCAAGAGAGGGGAGGTTCATGGCGATGAGCACGCCGGGGTTCATGATAATGGGAGAGCCGACGGGCGTATCGGAAAGAATGACGTTGCAGTTTGCGGTACCGCCGCGCATTTCGGGGCCGTAGGAGGGGAGCCAGGATACCTGCAGATCCTCCAAGAGCCCCTTATAAGCCAGGAATTTACCGGAGAACAGGATACCCTGTCCGCCAAATCCCGCGATCAGAATTTCAGTGGTCTTCATTCTGCGTCTCCTCCCTTCTCGGATCTGTCCTTATACACGCCGATGGGGTAATAGGGGAGCATATCGCTCTCGACCCACTCAAGTGCCTGCTTGGGCGTCCTACCCCAGTTGGTGGGGCAGGCGGAAACGACCTCGACGAGGGAGAAGCCCTTGCCGTCGATCTGATTTTGGAATGCCTTCTTGATCGCCTTCTTGGCGTTTTTGACGTTCTTGACGTTGTTGACGGCAACACGCGCGACGTACTCGGGACCCTCGAGGGTTGCGAGCATCTCGCTGACACGGATGGGCCAGCCGCAGTGCTTGACGTCACGGCCGTAGGGAGAGGTCTGGGTCACCTGGCCGGGAAGGCTGGTGGGGGCCATCTGGCCGCCGGTCATGCCGTAGATGGCATTGTTGACGAAGATGACGGTGATGTTTTCGTTACGGGCAGCGGCATGAACTGTTTCAGCCATGCCGATGGAGGCTAGGTCGCCGTCACCCTGGTAGGTAAAGACGATGTTTTCGGGGCGGCAGCGCTTGATACCGGTGGCGGTGGCGGGAGCGCGGCCGTGGGCAGCCTCGATCATGTCGCAGGCGAAATAGTCATAGGCCATGACTGCGCAGCCGACGGGGGCCACGCCGATGGTCTTGCCCTCAATGCCCAGCTCGTCGATGACCTCGGCCACCAGACGGTGAACGATGCCGTGGGTACAGCCGGGGTAGT
>JAFTJB010000112.1 GCA_017456625.1 Clostridia bacterium | reverse complement strand
TCTCAGACGCTATTGGTACGCAAGTCCGATCGGCGAGATCGCGCGCGAGTACGGTATGCGCGAGAACAGCGTCGCGGTGCTTCTGATGCGAACGAGAAACGCGCTGAAGACGTTTTTGGAGAGGGAGGGATTCTCGATATGACCGAACAGGATCTTTTCCGTGCACTTTCGGGTGTGGATCCCGCGCTCGTGGCGCAGGCGGCGCCAATGGAAACGTGGCGCTTGATTGTCAGACGCGCGGGGCGCGCGCTCGGTGGAGCGGTCGCGTGTCTGCTTGCTCTTTTCCTTGTGATGAATATCCCGAATTTCATCGGCTATCAGAGCGAGGACCCAAACGCTGACCCGTATGTCTCCTCGGTGTACGTGGAGTACGCGGAGCTTTCGGCTTCTTATTGGCGGCGGAACGATATCCGCCCCGTGTGTGAAGCCGTTGAGGCGATCGAGCGGGCTTCGGCACCGATGCCGCTACCCGATGCATTGCCGTCGGACGGCTATCGGATCACCGTCGTGCCCTACGAGGGGGAGACGGAGATTTGGCTTCTGACCGAGGCGTATTTGTTTGACCTGGTTGAAGAAAAAACGTACGTCGTCACGACGGATCAGTATATGACGCTGATCGGATTATTGAAGATGAAGGAGGGTACACCGTGAAAATCAAACGTTATTTGCCGCTTGCACTGTCGATCCTTGCTATTGTACTGGAGCTGTTACCCTTTGGTGCGGTCTGTCTGTTTGCCAATCCCGAGGGGCCGCCGCTACGCGAAACCTACTCGTATTTTGATCTCACACCGTTTGGATATGCCAACTTCGCGCCCTTTTGTACGGCGCTTTTAACCTGTGTCGTGACGGTTCTTGCCATCATGGATCTCGTCTTTGGGAAAAAGGGTGCGCGTACGGCGATGCCCATGATCTCGCTTTGGGCCGCCCTTGTCTCTTTGGCTCCGCTCTTGCTCGGTGGCGGGTACTTTACACCGCTTGCCGCCGTGATTTCCGTAACCTTGTTTTTGCTCTTTGCGGCGTCCTTGCTTGTCCGTTTGCGCGCATCATGATATTGTGACGCAATTTTTCTATAGGTCAAAAAAGCATCCGTCTCCTTGTACTGAGAGACGGATGCTTTTTTGTTCCATAGGAAATTGCGCAAAACAGACCTCGCCGTTTTGCCGCGCCACGGGGCGCGGAAAGCTAAGATAGGCGAGCACAAGGATGCGGGCACAGCCCGCTTTTTTGTATCATAAGAAATTGTTCAAAATCGACCTTGCTGTGATGGCGCGGTTACTTGATCGTTAAGATCCAATGCGCGATATTGACACGCCCCTTGCTGTAGGGGACGGATGCCTGGATCAGTACGCGCTCATGTCCGTCATCCTGTGTCATAACGAGGTTGTTGGAGTAATAGGCGGTCATCGCTTCAATCTCGCAGAGATAGATGCCGTCATCCCAATGGATGCCGTCGGGACTGGTATAGAGGACAAAGTGCATTGGCAATTCGTTTCCGTTGCATCCCGCTCTGCCGTGGAGCAGATATCCGCCGCGCACCTTGGCGACCTGCGGATTGCGGATGCGTTTTTTGCAGTAGCTTTGTCCGCTCTCGATCCACGTTTCTCCCATATCGCGGCTGATATGATAGACGAGGTTATATTCGTCGTTATTGTCGTATTCATAACAGATCAGATCGCCCTCGTCTGTGAGGGTCATTGCGCCATATGCGTGTCCCGCGGTGTCGCCGGGGAGCATACCCTGTAGGGAAAAGGTCTTGCCATGATCGAGACTCTTGTAGAGATAATAGCGGTGCTCGGGTTTTTGGGCAAGGAAATCGTTGTTGGCGAGCATCAGCACGTAGATCACGCCGTCATGTACGATGGCGTCGTAGATCCTGCCTTTCTTATCGCAAAGCGGCGTGGCATCGGACCACGTTTCGCCGCCGTCCTCGCTTCGGACGACAACGGGCTCAAGATACGGCTCCCAGCCGTTGGGGTTCTCGTTGCGGATGCAAAGAGCGACGATCTCGTTGTCCGCTGTGGAGACCGCTTTCTCACAGCTTACCGTAAAGGGCTGATTGATAAAGGAATCCCACGAGTAGGGAAATACGCGCGCATCGTCCCACGTGATACCGCCGTCATGGGAGCGTCGGTACTCAAGCCAGCCGAAGCCGTTATGACCGGGTGAATATTTGTTTCTGGTGCCCGAGCAGTTGGAGTAGAATGCCATGACGCATCCCTTTTTGTATTCCACCAACGCGTGGCTGAGGTGACCGCTTCTGCCGTTTTTCTCGTGATCGACAAAGGGGATGCCGCTACTTGGAATCTCGTCGGGGGTGATTTCGTAGTTGACGTATTGCTTCATGACATAGACCGCCTTTCGATGATTTGGTTGATTTCATGATAACATATTCTTTGTGCACCGTCAACAGAATCTTTATTGAAATTGAAGAGAAAATGTGATATACTGTAATGGATAACATGAAAGGAGGGCACGTATGAAAACGTATCTTGCCATTGATCTGAAATCCTTCTATGCCTCCGTGGAGTGCATCGAGCGCGGACTGGACCCGATGACGACAAATCTCGTGGTCGCGGACGGCAGTCGGACGGAGAAGACCATCTGTCTTGCGGTCTCGCCCTCCTTGAAGCAATACGGTATTCCCGGCAGAGCAAGGCTTTTTGAGGTCGTGCAACGGGTCAAGGCGGTCAATGACGAGCGA
>JAFTJB010000013.1 GCA_017456625.1 Clostridia bacterium | reverse complement strand
GAGGCTTTCATAGGCTCTCCCTATGGGAGAGCTGGCGCCGTAAGGCGACTGAGAGGGCTACTCCCTATGGGTAGCGAAGCGGCGACGCGGCAATGAATGACACCACAGTGTGGTGTCAGAACCGCGGCGTGACCGAGCCGCAGCGAGACGCTGGCGCCGTAAGGCGACTGAGAGGGCTACTTTACAGCAGACAAGGGTCACTCAGCCTTTTCCGCCGCTGCCTTTTCTCTTTCCGCCTTTTTGCGCTCCGCAAAGCGCTGTGCAGAATCCGCAACGTCGTAAATTACGCCCGACTCCGCGTATGCGATCGCCTTTCCGATCGCGTTCTTGAATGCCTTCGCATCCGACGAGCCGTGTGCCTTGACCACGGGCTTGGAAATACCCAAGATCGGCGCACCGCCGTGCTCGGAGGAATCGAATTCCTTCTTCATCTCTCCGATCTGCTTTTTCATGGAGAGCGCCGCCATTTTGGTCACGGGCGAGCTGTAAAACATCTGCTTGAGTCTGCCGAGGATCATTTTGCCGAGTCCCTCCATGCTCTTGAGCAGGATGTTGCCCGTAAAGCCGTCGGTCACAAGCACGTCGCAGGCACCGAAGGAGACCGCATTGCCCTCCACGTTGCCGACGAAATTGATATCGGGATTCTCCTGCAGTCGCTTATACGCAGCCCTCTGCAGCTCGGTTCCCTTGCACTCCTCCGCGCCGTTGTTCAAAAGTCCCACGCGGGGCGAATCGATGGCATACATCTTCTTCATGTACGCCGAGCCCATGACGGCAAACTGCTCGAGGTTTTCCTCGGTCACGACCACGTTCGCGCCCGTATCAAGCAGCAGAACGGGCGTCTGAAGCGGAATGATCGAGCCGATCCCCGCGCGCAAAACACCCTTGATCTTACGCACGATGAGCGTCGCACCCGTGAAAAGCGCGCCCGTGTTGCCCGTGCTGACGAACGCATCGCCCTGCCCCTCCGCGAGCATCTTCAGTCCCACCGCCATAGAGGAATCCTGCTTGCCGCGAACGACCGAAATGGGGTCGTCCTCCATGGTAATGTAGGTCTTGGTGTCCACGATATTGAGCAGACGGATATCATATTCATTTTCTGCGGCGATCCGCTCGATCGCCTCTCTGTCTCCGACGAGAATGTAGGTAGCGTTGAATTCCTTCATTGCCCAAAGGACACCCTTGACGGTCTCCTCGGGAGCCTTATCGCCGCCCATGACGTCTACTATGATCTTCATATTCTTCTCCCTGCGGCATTCCGCCGCCAACTATCGTCAATTGAACCGATTTACGCCTTCTCCGTTTCAAAATGCGCCAACGCACGCTCCGCGAGCCTTTCGTTTCTGGCACTCTTTCCGCCCTTGACCTTGTAGCCAAGCGGAGGAAGGATGCCGAAATTGGCATTCATGGGAACGAATTTGCCAAGGCTTCCGCGGCTGACGTACGCCGCCATCGCGCCCAGCATCGTCTCCTCGGAGAACACCAAGGGCTCCAGCCCCTGCGCGCGTCTCGCCGCATTGATCCCCGCGACCATGCCGCTTCCCGCCGATTCAATATATCCCTCAACGCCCGTCATCTGCCCCGCGAAAAAGACGTCGGGACGACTCCTCATGGCGTAGGTCGCATCGAGCAGCTCGGGGGAATTGAGGTAGGTGTTGCGGTGCATGACACCGTAGCGCAAAAACTCCGCGTTTTCAAGTCCCGGGATCATACGGAACACCCTTCTCTGCGCGGGGAAGGTCAGGTGTGTCTGGAAGCCGACGAGATTGAACATCGTTCCCTCCGCGTTCTCGCGGCGAAGCTGCACGACCGCGTATGCCTCGTGTCCCACGCGCGGATCGATCAGCCCCACGGGCTTCATCGGACCGTAGCGAAGCGTATCGTATCCGCGTCTCGCCATGACCTCCACGGGCATACAGCCCTCAAATACCTTGAGCTCCTTTTGGCTCTCTCGGTCAAAGTCCTTGAGCTCCGCCTCCTCGGCAGAGATCAGCGCCTCGTAAAAGGCATCGTACTGTGCTCTGTCCATCGGACAGTTGATATAATCCGCATCACCCTTGTCGTAGCGTGACGCAAAATATGCGATATCCATATTGATCGACGCAAAATCCACGATGGGTGCCGCCGCATCAAAGAAATGCAGATTTCCGCATCCCAGCGTATCGGATATATACTTTGCCATCGGCTCGGAGGTCAGAGGTCCCGTTGCCACGACGGTGATCTCCCCGTCGGCAACGCTCTCCATTTCCGCCTCGATCACCTCGATCTCGGGGTGATTTCTGATCTTCTCGGTGATATACTGCGAGAAAAGTGTGCGGTCGACGGCGAGCGCCGAGCCTGCGGGAACGCGCGTTGCGTGCGCCGCCTCCATAATGAGCGAGCCCGCGCGCGTCATCTCCTCCTTGAGCAGACCCACGGCGTTGGTCACGCAGTCCGAGCGCAGGGAGTTGGAGCAGACCAGCTCCGCAAAGCCCTCGGAATGGTGCGCGGGGGTGAATTTTTTCGGCTTCATCTCGTAAAGCCTGACGTGTACGCCGCGCTCCGCCGCCTGCCAGGCAGCCTCACACCCCGCGAGTCCCGCGCCGTACACCGATATCGTTGGTTTCATAAAATTTCAGTTCTTTTCCTCGTTTGCAGTCTCTGCCGCAGGCAATTCACGGCTGTAGCCGCATGCCTCCTCGTGGCAGACCAACAGATTCTTTCCCTTCTTGCGGAAGAGGAGCTTGCCGCAGTTGGGGCAATTCTCCGCAACAGGCATATCCCAAGACGAAAAATCACAGGTGGGATATTTCTCACAGCTGTAGAAGACCACGCGGTTGCGACCGTACTTGGTGACGATCTTGGAGCCGCACTTGGGGCAATCCACGCCCGTCTCGCGCACACGCGCCTTGGTAAATTTACACTCGGGGTAACGGCTGCAAGCGTAGAAGCTACCGAACTTACCCGTGCGAAGCACCATATCCGAGCCGCATTTCTCACACTTGAAGTCAGCGACCACGGGAGTCTTCTTCTCGGTCTTCTCGGTCTCCTCGCTCGCCTTCTCCTCCGCAGGCTCTACGGGAGCGGTAAGAGGACGGGTGGAGCGACAGGTAGGATAGTTGGGGCATGCCGCGAACTTACCGAAGCGACCGTTACGCACGATCATGCGGCTGCCGCACTTATCACAGATAAAATCGGTCTCCTCGGGCGGTACCTCGATGCTGTTCTGACCGATGGTATCCTCCGCCTTCTTGAGAAGCTGCTCAAACTCTGCCCAAAAGTCGTTTAAGACGGTATTCATTGCGATCTTTCCGTTCTCGATCTCGTCGAGATCGTCCTCCATCTTCGCGGTGAACCGATAATCGACGATCGAGGGGAAATTCTCGATCATGAGCTTGTTGATGACCTCACCCAGAGGCGTGGGAACGAAGGACTTACCCTCGCGCTTGACGTAGTTGCGCGCGATGATGGTGGTGATGATGGTCGTATAGGTACTGGGGCGGCCGATGCCCTGATCCTCCAGCATCTTGATGAGCGACGCCTCGGTGTAGCGCACGGGCGGCTCGGTGAAGTGACGGTTGAGATCAGCATCCTGCGCCTTCATGCGCGCGCCCTCGGTGAGCACGGGCAGACGGATGTCACGGATCTCACGAGGATCGTCCGCCGCTACGTTGGTCTCCTCCTCGCTCTCCTCATAGACCGCCATATAGCCCTGGAAGGCTACGGTATATCCGCTGGTACGGAAGATATAGCCCGCATTGGTGAAATCGATGGAAACGGTATCCAACGTCGCGGACTCCATCTGGCTTGCAATAAATCTCTCCCAGATCAGCTTATAGAGCTTGAACTGGTCATTCGTCAGCTGCTTGCGAATGCGAGCAGGCTCAAGCTCGACACGAACGGGGCGGATCGCCTCGTGTGCGTCCTGTGCGCCTGCCTTGGACTTGAACTGACGGGGGCTCTCGGGCAGATAATCCTTACCGTACTTCTGCTCAATGAAGCCGCGCGCCGCCTCCTGTGCATCCGCGGAGATGCGGAGCGAGTCGGTACGCATATAGGTGATCAGACCCTGTACGCCACCAAGCTCGGAGCCGAGGTTGACTCCCTCGTAGAGCTCCTGCGCGACCTTCATGATGCGGTGCGACTGGAAGCCGAGCTTTCTCGATGCCTCCTGTTGCAGGGTGGAGGTGGTAAAGGGTGCGGCGGGCATCTTGTGCTTGGTCGCACGGCGTACCGCGCTGACGACGTAGGGGTTGCCGTTGACCGCATCCGCGATCGCACGCGCCTCTGTCTCGCTCGAGAGCTTGATCTTACCCTTCTCATCCCCCCAGAAGTGAACGAGGAACTTCTTTCCTCCCTCGCCCTCCAGCATCGCCTCTACCGTCCAGTATTCGACGGGCTCGAACGCACGGATCTCCTCCTCACGCTCAACGATGATACGGGTCGCGACCGACTGCACGCGTCCTGCGCTCAGTCCGCTCTTGACGTTCTTCCAAAGCAGTGGGCTCAATTTGTATCCCACGATACGGTCGAGGATACGGCGTGTCTGCTGAGAATTGACGACGTTCATATCAATGTTGCGGGGTGCCTTGATCGCCGCGCGAATGGCGGACTTGGTCACCTCGTGGAAGCAGATGCGCTGTGTCTTTTCCACGGGGATCCCCAGCACCGATGCAAGGTGCCACGAGATCGCCTCTCCCTCGCGGTCAGGGTCGGTTGCGAGAAATACCTTTCCCGCCGCCTTCGCCTCCTTGCGGATCTCCTCGATGAGATCGCCCTTGCCGCGAATATTGATATAGTGTGCCTCAAAATCATTTTCGATATCAACACCGAGGGTGCTCTTGGGAAGATCGCGCACGTGTCCGACAGATGCGACGACCTTATAATTGCTCCCCAGATAGCCCTTGATGGTCAATGCCTTGGAGGGAGACTCCACGATCACGAGATTGTTTGCCATATATAGATCCTTTCCGTTGTGAAATATCAAATTTTGGTGTATAATGCTCCGGGCAGCTTGCGAACGTATCCGCGGAGCTCAAGCATGGTCAGTGCGGCTAAAATATCGCCGAACGGGTAATCCAGACGTGCAAGCTCGTCTGTTGAAATGGGTCGGTCGTACGGGATCGCCTTGAGGATATCCACTTGAATGGGAGGGAGCGCGGAAAGGATGTTCCCAATGACTTCCTTTCGCATCGATGCCCGATCCTGCCGCGGCTGCTGCATCGGCAGCTCCTCGGGGAGCGATAATTGCTCCGGCTCCTCGTACGCCTGCTCCGTTGCTTTTGCCGTCGGCTTTTCCGCCGGTGGCTCCGTTGCTTTTGCCGTCGGCTTTTCCGTCGGTGGCTCCGGCACGGCTCTTCTTTGCGGTCGGGGGATCTCTACGGTCTCTCGCGGCAGCTCCGTAACGGGTGCCTCGCGTCTTACCGTTTCGATCACGCCCAGCTGTGCGAGCAGTCGCAGATCGCATACAGACTCCGCGTGTGCTTGTATCGCCGCGTTTTTATCGATCACGTTGCCGTACGACACCTCATAAACCCGCAGAACGTCCTCCGTCTCCAGCACGGGGATCGCGCCGTCTCGCAAAAGCGCGTTCGTGCCCAGCCAGCGCTCGTCTCCCACGTTTGCGGGAACAGAAAACAGATGCCTTCCCTGCATGACCGCTTTACGGGCTGTGATGAGTGTTCCGCTCTTCAGTCCCGCCTCCACGACCAGTGTTCCCTGGCAGAGACCGCTGATGATGCGGTTTCTCGCGGGAAAATGATATTGATTGGGGCGTGTGCCGGGTGCGTACTCCGAGATCACCGCGCCGTTCTGTTGAATGCGCTCATAAAGCCTTGCGTGATGCTTGGGATAGATCACATCCACACCACTGCCCAGCACCGCGACCGTTTTTCCGCCTGCCTGCATTGCCGCAGCCGCAGAAACGCCGTCGATGCCCGCCGCCATACCGCTGACCACCGTCACGTTTGCGCGTGCCAGCTCAAAGCCGAATCGGTATGCCGTTTTCATTCCGTATTCGCTCATTTTTCGCGTGCCGACCATAGCAATGCTAAGGCGGTCACGGAATTCGGGGAGCGTTCCCTTGCAGTATAGCACGATGGGAGGAGACTCAAGGTCACGGAGCAGGATGGGATACCCGGGACTGCCGAACGGCAGGATCTCGATCCCCTTCTCCACGCACGTGCGAATGATCGCCGACGCGCGGGAAAGATTCTTGTCCGCAAGCTTGTCCTTGGTCCTGTCCGTAATATCCTCAATGCGATCCAATTCGTCCGGATCCATATGGAACAGCTCATATGCGGTCTCGTAGTGCATGATCAGCCAACGGAAGTCCCGACTACCCGCGCCGAGGCGCTCCGATAGCCACACCCAAAATATAACGTCGTTTTGCATACCTGCTCCTTTCTTGAAAGCCAAACGTCTGTGCCGTCAGTTATTCGCGTTTCCTCTTCCCGAAAACTCCCACATGAGAATCGATGCCGCAACTGCCGCATTGAAGGATTCCACCGCATCGCTCTGAGGAATAAATACACACGCGTCGCACGCCGCAACGGTTTCCTCGGTCAAGCCGTGTCCCTCGTTGCCGATCACAACGCAATCGCCCTCCAGAGCATCAAACCGTCCAAGCGTGTAGGCATCCCGTCCGAGTGCCGCGGCAAACACGCGCCTGCCGCTCGCGCGGAGCTGACCGATCACCGCGGGAAGATCATCCGCCACGTCGATCTGTCTTTGAAAAACTGCTCCCATGGATGCGCGCAGGGTCTTTGGATGGTAGACGTCCGCGCAATCGGCACTGAGGATGATGCGATCGATCCCCATTGCCGCGGCACTGCGGATCACCGCGCCGAGATTGGATGGATCTCGGATCGCCTCCAGGAGCACCACACGCTCCCCCGCAAGCTTGGAAAAAATATCGCTATTATATATTGTAACAATTTTTTCGAATTTGTCAATATATTTTGCCACACATATCATGCCTTCAGGCGATTTTTCTTCAGAAATTTTGTCAAAAAGTCCGTCCTCGAGCAAAATGATACGTCCCGCGTGTGCAAACGCGTCCCGTCCGTACCGTCTGCAAGCCTCCTCTCGGAGCACATCCGCATCGGTCGCGCGCAAAAAGACGGTCTCGATCTCCACCTCGGCGCGTATCGCCTCTCCGAAGAGCTTGAGTCCGTCAAATCGAAATCTGCCGCTCTCCCGTCTTGCCTTTGCCGCCGTGAGCTTGCACAGCTCCACCACCGCGCGGTTCTGCCTCGAGCGTATGATCTCCTCGTTCTCTATCATATTTTCCTCCTTGCACAGATGTTCTTTGGAGCATCCTATCATGCAACGCACCCGCCCCTAAAATCGGCTTTCGGGGAGAACGATGCGCGTGCGCGTGTCGTCCTCCCCGTATATCCGTATGTTAAATTAGAGAGCAGCCTTTGCCTGTGCTGCGAGTGCTGCGAATGCTTCCTTATCGGAAACTGCGATCTCTGCGAGCATCTTGCGGTTGAGGTCGATGCCTGCCTTCTTCAGTCCGTGCATAAAGGTAGAGTAGTTCATACCGTTTACCTTTGCCTGTGCGGAAATTCTGGTGATCCAAAGAGAACGGAAGTCTCTCTTCTTCATCTTTCTGCCTGCGAATGCATAGTTGCCGCTCTTCAGAACAGCCTGCTTCGCCATCTTAAAGTGCTTGGATTTTGCGCCCCAATATCCCTTGGCAGCCTTCAGGGTAGCCTTTCTTCTCTTGCGCGTCATCATTGCGCCCTTAACTCTTGCCATTTTTCAATTC
>JAFTJB010000111.1 GCA_017456625.1 Clostridia bacterium | reverse complement strand
GCTCATCTACCAATTCCTGATAACCCTGTTGGGTGTACATCTGTTTTCCTTTTGCCATGATTGTCTCCTTGTATAGAAAAAATTAAAAACTGTATCAAAGTCCCCTTGATTTACGGGGTAAATTGCGAAAATGCGGTTTGAAGCTGCGTATCCAAAGCCTCCGGCAGATCGTACATACTGTAATCCAACGCCTCGCCCGAAAGAGATACCGCAAGCCCCTCGTCGGGCGCAACACCGATCTCGTGATAGGTCACGCCGCATTTGGTTACGTACGCGTGCGTTGTAAGCTTGAGGTGTCCGCCGTAATTGCCGATGGTGGAAAGATCAAAGATCATCTGCATGATCCCCTTTCCAAACGTGGTCTGTCCCACGATCTTTGCCAAGGAATAGTCGCGCATGGTTGCGGCAAAGACCTCTGCGGCACTCGCGGTATTCTCATTGCAAAGCACGACCATATCGAGGTCGCGATACATTCCGATCTCCTCCGCACTGACGTTACAAGCAGAATAGTTATCGGTATAATTCATCGGCTCGACAACGTAAGACACCGCCACGTTTCCATTTCGGTCTATGGATTTGAGCACCAGATCGCCCTCCTCCAAAAAATAGGACAGAACTGCCTTGATGGAGAGCAGATCTCCGCCCGGGTTATCGCGCACGTCGAACACAAAGTGGCGCACGCCCATGCCCAAAAGTGTATTGACCGTTTCCTTGAACAGCCCCGGTGTATCCAGATCGAAGCGACGGATAGAAACACGCGCGGTCGAGGGATCGTTCTCTCGAAGCGCATACGCAACCGACGGATTTTCGATGATCGCACGCGTAACGGTAAAGGTCAGGGGGATCAGCGCGCCGTTTGTTTCGCGCAAAACCGTCAACTCAACCTTGGTTCCCGCCTCGCCTCGGATATACTCGATCGCCTTTTCAAAGCCACCGAGCTCCTGCACCGTGCGGAACGCCCCGTCATGCTTGATGGTGTAAATAAAATCCCCTTTTTTCAAGCCTGCGATCTGCGCGGGAGAATTCTGATAAAAATAGGATACCGTGTAGCCAAAGCAAGGTGCGCCGTTGTAGTTCACCGTGCTTTGCACTGTGCCTGCACCGATCCCCGCATACTCAACGACCTCACCAAGGCTTGCGTACTCCGCGTTGGTGTAATATGCAGCGTATACGTCTCCCGTTGCCGCAACGTACGCCTTGAGAGCCGCCGTGAGCATCTCCTCCTCGGACATTTCGTCCGCATAATAAGAATATTGCTCAAGGAGCGCGGAAATGATGGAAAGCTGTGAATGATCGTCGCCTTTTTTGAGCAGATCGATCTCCTTTTGCTTTGCCAACAGATCAGCGGTGTATTTGTCCCGTACAATCGCCGAGGTCAAGGTATAGGTCAGAAGGACCGTGACCGCAATGATAATGCAGACTGTGCTTGCAAGAACGCCGTAGAAGCTACGGCGTGCGTTCGCGACCTTGATCTTTGCATCCTCATATCTCTCCGTCGCGCTCTGCTCACCCGATGCCTCTCCATGCTCCTCATCGGAGGTCGACACGTCAATATCTGCTACCTTCTCCTGTGCTTCCCCGTTTACAGGTTGCTCTTGAAAATCCATAGTGCTCCTTTCCAAAGGGCTGAACCGTTTTGTTATATGATAGGGATTTTTGCAAAATACAGTACAGAAGCGAAATGCGCCCTGCGTCTCAAAACGCCGCACATTTCGCCTTCTGCTGTCTATAAACGTCGAATATTAGAACTTAATCGGCTTGGAATTGAGGTACTTCTTGACCATGAGCGCAACCTTAAAGGTGATCGCGTGCTCAAACTCACGCAAATCCAAGCCCGTCAGCTTGCGGATCTTCTCCAAACGGTAGACCAGCGTATTTCTGTGCACGAACAGCTTTCTCGACGTTTCCGAAACGTTCAGATTATTCTCGAAGAATGCCTGAATGGTCATAAGCGTCTCGCGATCGAGAGACTCGAGGCTGCCGCGCTTGAAGACCTCCTGCAAGAACATTTCGCAAAGCGTGGTGGGAAGCTGATAGATCAGTCTGCCGATGCCAAGGTTTTCGTAATTGATGATGTTCTTTTCGTTCTCAAACACCTTACCGACCTCAAGTGCGACCTGCGCCTCCTTGTAGGCACGCGCGAGATCCTTGAGATTTTCGACCACAGAGGAGATACCAATTGCAACCTTTGCGTAGAACTCCGTAGAAATGGTGTCCGCAATGTTGGTCGCGATCTTCTCGATCTCACGGCTGTCGGTTCCGGGCTTGATATCCTTGACCAGAACGATATCGTGCTCCCCTACGCTGATGACGTAATCCTTGGACTTATCGGGGAACATATTCTGGAGCATCTCAAAGGGCATCATATCGGTCTTGCCAAAGAACTTGATAAGGAATACGATACGCGTTTCCTCGGTGTTGAAATGAAGCTCCTTGGACTTGATATAGATATCGCTGGGGAGAATATTGTCGAGAATGATGTTTTTGATAAAGGATCCCTTGTCGTACTTCTCATCGTACAAATTCTTAATGTTGCCGAGAGAGATTGCGAGAAGCTTGGACATCTTCTCCGCCATCTTATCCTCGCCCTCGACAAATACGATATAGTCGGTTCTGGGGCCGTTGGTCATGGGGCGATATGTATAGCCACCACCCGTGATCACGTCGCTCGTATAATTGAGCTCGTCACGCACGCCTTGACGGATCTCTCCGATCTTGATCAGCTCGGAGCATGCAATAATGACACCGTTTTCATCAATTACACCGATCACGCGGTCAATTGCATCCTTCATTTGGTGAATGACACCCTGAAACAACCTATTTGACATCTTTTCTTTCTCCTCAATCCATGTTTTAAGCATCTTGCTTGCCTGCTTGTTGGCACATCGCCCAAACAAACATCAAAAACCTACTATATTTTACACCATTTTTTGTGATTTTTCAATAGGTTTTTAAATATTTTTCATAATTTTTTTTAGTTTTTTTCATGTAATCTGCCTATCGTGTCAAAAAACATGCTTTATTTGCCTATAAATTTTGGAGGAAACATGCAAAAGGCTCTCTTTTATGACATTTCGAGAGCATAAACAAGGCAAGCGAGCACAAATCCCGAAGCCGTCTCGGTGCGCAGGATCCGCTTGCCGAGCCCTGTCGGCAAAAGTCCGTTCTCGACTGCTGTCGCCGCCTCGCGCAAGGAAAAGCCTCCCTCGCTGCCGATCACGACGGATACGGTGGGAACCTTATTGGTGTGCGTCTTTTTCCACTGTGTGATCCACTCGGGAAGCGGACGCGTGCCCTCTCCCTCGTAGCAAAAGAGCGCAAGCTCCGCTTGCTTTGCTGCCTCGATCGCCGCCTCAAACGAGACGGTCGCGTGAACGCTCGGAACGACTCCGCGCCCACTTTGCTTTGCCGCCTCCAGGGCGATCCGCTGACGGCGCTCCAGCTTTTTCTGCTCTCCACCATCCTTCACGCGTGCCACACATCGCTCACTCTCAAAGGTCGTGATCTCCGCTACGCCGCATTCGACCGCCTTTTGAATGATCGAATCCAGCTTATCCCCTTTGGGAAGCGCCTGATACAGATGGACGTGATACGGCGGTTCGGTATCCGCCTGCGACGTCTCAAGGATACGCGCGCGAACGCAATCGGGCAAAAACTCCGTCAGCACACACTCGTACTCAAATTTTTGCATATCGCAAACGGTGATGTGCTCTCCTGCCGCCATTCGCAAAGCGCGGGAAATATGATGCGCGTCGTCTCCTGTAACGGTTACAATATCTCCGTCGATCTGATCGCGACGAACAAAAAATCTTGGCATAGTATCGGTCTGTTCCTTTCCTTTTTCTTCCTTTATTTTAACATATATTATTTCGTTTGTAAAGAGGAGAAGCAAAGAAAACGGGCGCGGAAATCCGCGCCCGTTGGTTTGTTGATTATTTTGCGGGGAAATAGATGTTCTTGAGATTCTCAAGGACTGCCATTGTGTAGGGGCTGTAATCACCCTCGGCAGTCAGGTTGCAATAAACGTCCGTCTTTGCATCGCTGCGCAGATCGTTGATTACGTAATCCGCAAGAGCCAGAATGTTGTTCTCGATCGCGTTATCCTCAAACGCTGAGTAAACTGTTCCGGACATGGTCGCGTCACCGGCATCATCCAGCTTGGAAACCGTGATGCTTGCAACTGCGGAGAGGTTGGTCTCAAGATACTTGGGATCAAGGTTGACGACCGCACCTGCGAACGTGCCGTTGGAAACGACCGAATCGCAATCGATTACGACCTTGGGTCCCTTGAGCGCCGCTACATCACCGTTTGCAGCAACAAAGCTTGCGGTGGGAGCGATGACCAAGCCGAAGCTTACTGCATAGCCTGCATCTACAAGCTCCTTGTAAGCATCCTGATCGAAGGTCGCTCTGAATGCCATTCCCGACTCCTCGGCCTTCGTTACATTGAGGCGAAGACCCGCTTGATCGGCAATGTCAATTCCGAGATCGGAATTGATGCAGTTACGGGGAGAAAGCGAAGAGCCAGACTTCTGAGAAGCGATGAAAGGATCGCTTGTCATAGAGATGCAGTCACGAACCGTCAAGGAGGAGGAGCCGTAGTATGCGATCGCCGAAGCAGCCTTTGCGTTGCTTGCCGCCTCACCCGCAACGAGGTTTACAGCGACCTTACCGATGTTCATGGAATCTCTGATGACCAAGCTTCCGTTCTTGGAGTTTGTGATACCGACAAATCCTGCCGCACCGACGTTTCCACCCTTGTTGGAGTAGTTCAAGGTAACGTTTCCGGAGTTAAAGCAATATCTGATGGTAACGCTGTTGGTGGAGTCATCACACTGAAGAACACCGACAAATCCACCGACACCCGTGTTGTCTGCATTGTCTGCGTTATCCACGGTAACGTTGACCGTTGCCTTATTTTCGGAATTGGTGATCGTTCCGATCTTTCCGCGTGCCGCGAAACCGCCGACCTTGGTAAGACCGGAGACCGTGCTTACGACGTTGATCTCGCCATCCACGCTGCAATAGTCGATCGTGCCTCCGTTAAGGTAACCAACGAGACCGCCGAAGTAGAGATCATTGCCGCTCTTATCGTTGACCTCGTAATCAAGATCGAGGCTCTTAACGTGTACGTTCTCAAGCTTACCGCCGTACATTGCGCCGATAACACCTGCAACACCGTCTACGTTACCGTTAGAGGGATAGACCTCGGGGGTTCTGATCTCGATGCCGTCAAAGGTAAGATTCGAAATATTCCACGTGGAGTAACCGATGAAGGATTGAGAATAATTGTATGCATCCTGCGTGAGACGAACGTTCTTAATGGAATGTCCGTAGCCGAGAAGCGTTATTGCAGGAGCGTAGTTTCCGTTGGTAGCCGCAGGCTGTGCGAGACCGATGGGCTGCCACTCATGAGCCGACAGATCGATATCTGCTGCGAGAATGAAGCTTGCATTACCGATCTTTTTGAATGCCGCGATATCAGCGGAAAGCTGTCCAAGCTGTCCCGCGGTATAAATGACGTAGGGATTCTCTGCGGTTCCTGCCGCCGGAGCATCATCCGCACTGTTAAGCGGGAAATACTCTTCAACGTAGAAGTCACTCCAGGTCGCCTCTCTTGCTGTGACCGTGTAGGTTGCCTCAAGATCGGTTCCCTTCAGGAAGGTTCTGCTGAGAGAAACCGTAGGCGTAGCACCTGCCTGTGTCTTCGTCTTGATGGAATAAGACATGCCGTCATCGATCGCAAGCGTTGCAAGCTCCTCTGCGCTCTTTACGGTTGCCTTGTAGGTTCCGTAAGTAATATCCAGCGTGTATCCTGCGGCGAGCAGTGCATCGACCGCGCTGCGGCCAAAGCGAACGTTTGCGTTCTTTCCGCTTACGTCTGCAGCAGCGGAGAAGAAGAGGTCGCAGCCTTCAACGTTTGCGTAGCCGAAAATCTTAACTCCGTTGACCGTAGCGCCGGAGGAGTTAAGATGAGGAAGAACCATGGTAGAGGCATCGTAGTACACGAAGCAATCCTCAACCTTGAACGGACAGGGGGTGGAAACGATCGCAGCCTGCGATTTATCCGTAACCTTATTGCCGTTCTTATCAAGCAATGTAACGTGGTCATCACCGCGCTTATACACATTTTGGGTCTCGACCAGACCGACAAGTCCGCAATAGCCGCTCGCACCACCGTACTTGATACCTGCACCAAGCACGACCTTACCGGTGTTTGCACATCTGACCAGCTCAACGTTGACCATGTGATAGTCGCCCGTATTGCTTGCGCTGTTTCCGCTACCGCGTCCGATGTTACCCATGATACCGCCAATACGCTGGTTGTTGGGAGAGGTTCCGCCGGGGATCACGCCAATGGTGACCGTACCGTTGTTGACCGTATCGGTAATGAACGTACCGAAGGTGACAGGGTCTGCGTTCTGGTTGTTGGAGGTCTGACCTGCCTTACCGACGATACCCGCAACGATGGAGTTGGTTCCGTTGCCGTATGCTGTGACCGACGCGTTATTGACACAACCCGTGATCGAGAGTGCCGCGGATGCCTGAGAAACGATACCGCCCACGCAGGGGATAACGCCCTTCTCTGCGGTTCCGCTGTAAACAACGATGCTACCGTTCATCACACAATTGTTGATGACCGCGTTGTTCGCTCTACCCATGATACCGCCGATGGATGCCTCACCCACAGTCGTGTGGACCAAAATATCTCCGTATGCGTCAACGTCGTGAATGACGGAGGATCCGGAAACCTCTCCAACGACCAAGCCGATCTTGGAGCCGCCGGAGGTAAACTTATTGAGGTGAATGCTTCCCGTCAAGGTGAAGTTACCGACGGTAGCACCGCCACCGAGGTAACCAAAGAGACCGGTCTGCTGATGCCCGGTGGTAATACCGAGCTTATCGGCATTCTCCGGTGCCTCGGGATCAAGCGTCCAATCCGCTCTGGTCTTGGGGCTCACGGTCATATTTTTGATCGTGTATCCCTGACCGTCGAAGTGACCCTTGAAACGCATATCGGGGCTGGTACCACTACGGTGCGAGATCGCAACCCACTCGTGTCCCGCGAGATCGATGTCTGCGGTGAGCACGTAATATTTCGTGTTAAATCTGGAGTAATTTGCCTCTCCGGCGGGATAGCTCATGAAATACGCAAGCAGTGCAAGCTGCTCTGCCGTTGCAATCTGGTAGGGATTCTCCTTTGTTCCCATACCGCCTGCAAAGCCGCTTACCTCGCCGGTATAATTACCGTTCTCATCCTTGATCCAGCCTGCAAAATCTGTCCAAGGTCTTCCGTCCGTTTCAGTAACGAGCTCCTTGAGCTGAACAGGCTCCTCGGCGCTCACCGGAACCACGATCACAAGCGACGACAAAACGATCGCCAATGTCATGATCAAAGCTAAAACTCTGACTTTGTTTTTCATTCTCGTTTACCCTTCCTTCCAAAGTTACAGTTAGGTTAAATACATTATATCATAAAGCATATAAAAAGTCAATTGGGTAAAAAATAAGTATTCCCCATTCTTTTTTGTTTACATTGCACAAATCAAACAAAAAAAGACCAACGAAACGCCCCTGTAAAACGAGGCTCCGTTGGTCTTTTTGCTTATTCGGCTCTCATGTAAACGATGCTCTTGACGGTGGACTCCGCACCGAAATGAAGCACGAGCTTCATGCCCTTTGCCGCATAGGTAAAGGCGGAAACGTCGCGCGTATCCGGCTCTCCGTAAGCATCGATGACAGCCTGCTCCGTCGCACCGATTGCGATCCCCTCTTCGGTGGAAACGAGGTCGGTCAAAAGCTCGATCTGGTAGAAGTAATCCACGCCCTCCATCTGGTAGGTCATGACACGGAAATCCGCGTAAATGAAGAGCTTATCCTTGTCCCCGATGCCGCAGGTGCCAAGCTCCTGAGAGGAGATCGGTGCTCCGACGGCGTTCAGAGTCTCCTGTGCCTTGGCATCGATCGCCAGCTTCTGTCCGTTAACGGTAAACGTATACGCACCGTCCCCCGCTCCTCCGTTGCACGAAACAGTGCAAACGATCGCGGTCAGTGCAAGCAAAACAATCAGTAATTTTTTCATCTTCTGTCATCCTTTCTTTTGGTTCTTTTCGGCATAATACGCATTGACCTTATCTGCCCAGACCGCAGAGAGAGTCGCATCGCCTCTCTGATCTGCTATACCGTATTTTTCGGATAGGATCTTGCCGAAATACGCGGTCAGCTTCTCCGCACCGTAGACGTTGAGGTGCGCACCCGCATCATAGGTATCGGTCGTCCAATCGATGCCGATCTCTTCGCAAAGCGGAATGAAATTGTAATAATCCAAGCCCTTCGACTCGGCGTAATTGACGATCTGCTCGTCCCATTCGTCGTACCAATAATAGCGCCAGCTGTTGGTCGGCGCCTTGATGAGCACGAATTCTACGCCCTTCTCCTCACATAGGAAGCGCATTTTTTCCAGATAATCCATCGATGTCGCGGGCAGATTCCGATTGAGCAGAGGCGAGGGCGCGATCTCCTCGGTCATAGGAACGGTATCGGTCTGCATGAGATATCCGTTATGCGAAACGGTGTCGCGGTGGAAAAGATACTCGAAATCCTCTCCCCCGATCTCGCTCCAACGGCTGTGAAAGCGCAAAAGTGGAAAAACGTAGGACAAAAAGCTCTCGTCCTCAGTCATGGACGCCTTGATCGCATCGATCTTGGAGCTTGACCACTTCATTCCATCGAGCGTCATGCGATTGTATGCCTCGCTCTGCGGCTTTCCGTACTTGAGCGCCAATACGTTAAAGACGACCATCTTGGGTGTTTCAATCTCCAAGCTCTCCTCAAGCAGATAATAGGAATGCCACGCAAGCTGCTGTGCGCTACCGCGAATGTATGATGTAATTCCGTACTTTTCCCAAAGCGTTGCGGGCGTAAAGCACTCGTAAACCTCGCAATCTCCCACAAAAAGCACGTCGTGCGGCGTAGTTTCGCCGTAATATTCCGAAACAAGATTACCCTCGAGCGAGGAGGTCATGTATTTCGGCACGACAAGTGCCTGCACAAAGCCGAGAAGCATTGCCGTGACGAGCACGATGCAAACCGAACCAAGCGCGATCTTCCATTTTCGTTTCAACGGCAACACCTCACTTTCCAAAAATCAAAATTGGTTGTAGATAAACTGCGACGAATCGTATCCGATTCCGTACGCGCCGAACACGGCAATCAGTAAAATCAAAAGGCAAACTGCGGCACAGACCGCCACAGGGCGCTTTGCGATACGCTCACGCAGCGGTACCTCCCTGCCCAAGTGGCTGACAATGCAGATCATTGCCACACCGCCCGCGATCACACCCCACTCGGCTACTCCCAAGCCAAACGAGCAAAGCCCACCTGTGAAGAGCTCACCCCAATTCCAGTCGGTCAGCATACTGCCCCAAAGGCGGAAGGTCGTGCCCACGTCGCGGTAGCAATCGAGGCTTCGGATAAGTCCCATGAGTAAGAACGTGCGCGCCATGCGCCATAAATTCCATCCCCACGATGCACAAAGTCGCGGAAATCTATTTCCAAACCGTCTCCAGAGTGGCGAAAGCTCGTTGGAGATCAGGATCACGATACCGTTGAGAAGTCCCCAAACGATAAAATTCCAGCCTGCGCCGTGCCAAAGTCCCGTGAGGAACCAGGTCGCGAGCGTTGCGATGTAAACGGGCAGTCGCTTGCCGACAGCCACGGATTTTCCGCGCGACCACGTCGAGAGCTTCTGCATCGGGCGCGAGATAGACAACGGATAGAAAACGTAGTCCTTGAACCACGTTCCCATGGTGATGTGCCAACGGTTCCAATACTCGTCCACCGTTTTGGAGGAGAGCGGCCGCTTGAAGTTTTCCGCGATGCGAATGCCGAGCAGCTCGGCGTAACCGACGGTAATATCGATCCCGCCCGTAAAATCTCCGTAGATCTGCGCGGAATAGAGCAAAATGAGCATCAAAACGTACACACCGCGATATTCATCAGGCGAGGAGATCAGCTCCTTGACCGCGATCATAGCGGTATCGGCAACGACGATCTTTTTAAAATATCCCCAGCAAACGCGCAAAAGTCCTTGGCGGAACGCCATGGAATCGAATTTACGCTCCGCGAGAAGCTGTTCCGAAAGATCCCCAAATCGGCTGATCGGTCCCTGCACGATCTGCGGGAAGAAGGAAACGAAAAGCGCGAATTTTGCGAGATTTTGCTCTGCCCTTGCCTTTTTTCGGTACACATCGATGAGATATCCCATGGATTGAAACGTATAAAACGAAATACCAAGCGGCAGCAACAGCGACGGAACGGTGATCTCCGCATCGGTAAACAGAGAGAGCACGGAATTGACGCTCTCTGCCGCAAACGCGGTGTATTTGATGATCGCCAGAACACCGAAGCCGAGAAACAGACCGACAAGCAGGATACGGAAGCGGCGCCGCTTTTCCTTTGCGCGGTAAGCCTTTCGCGCGGACTTGTCCATCTGCTCGCGCATTGAGGCGATGTAAGCATCCTCGTCATCCGCACGCTTTTGCATGATGCGTGCCGTGACGTAGCTCACAACGGTCGTATAGACCAAGAAAAAGATGTATTCCCACCCCGCAAAGAGGTAGAACAGATAACTCGCGAGGAGCAGCACGCACCATTGTATCCGACGCGGGACGACAAAATACAAAAGCGCGGTAAATGCCGCAAACGCGACGAACGCAAACGACGTAAACAGCATTGCCGTCTCGGTCTCCTTTCTCAAAAAATGATGCAAAAAGCGCTCAAAAAGCATTCAAAGCCTTGGCGCGGAAAAGCCCGACCAAAGCTTTCAATACAGGGATCATTCCTCGTCGAGTCTCTCGATAAGTGCCCAAAGAGCCTCGGCACTGCAGAAGTTCTCGGGTACGATCTCCTCGGCGGGAATGCTGACGTCAAAGGTATTGTTGATCTCGGTAATAAGCGTTACGATATCGAGCGAATCCAGGACCTCGTCCTCGATCAGATCCACGTCGCTCTCAAAGTCAACGTCGGGATGCATCTGCTTCAAAATGCCAAGCAATTCTTCCATGTAAAGCCTCCAAAAGCACAGATAGTCCGTCTATAACGGTATTATAATTATTATACTATCTTTATCTGCCCGTGTCAATGGAAATTTCGACATTTCACAAACTTTTTGCAAGTTTATTTTCTCGTGTAAAGGCGCACCGCGCCCTCCTCGCTCGAAAGCGAAACGCGTGTGCCGCCGTCGCCGTACGCATAGCCCGTTTCGATCGGTATCAAGGCTCGATCGGTGACAAATTTTCCCGCCTCGCAGGAGAGGAACAGGGCAAATCCCGTAGGCTCGGGGAGCGAAAGCTCAACGCTTCCCTCCTCGCTTGCAAGCGTGATCGCCACGGCATTGACCGCATCGGAGAGCGTGACGCTTCCCTTTCTGCTTGTGAAGGAGAGGATGCCGCCCGCCGCGGTATCCGCCTTGATCTCGCCCGACCTTGTGCTCACCGCGATATCCTTATATGTACCGCCCGCGAGCGTGACGGCACCCGAATGGGTCGTGATCGCAAGGCTCTCTGCGGCAATACCGTCAAGTCGCACGCTTGCATCCTTGGCGTTGACCTTGACAGATGCAAGCTGCTCCAGCATCGTTTCGGGGATCCGTACGGTCAGCTTTTTGCCGTCTCCACCTCCTCCAAAGCCGAGAAACGCGGCACTTTTGCGGTATTTTACCGAAAAAACGCTTCGATCCGCGCCAAGAGACCAACGCAATTTTGCGTTCTCGGCAAGCTCGCCCTCTGCCTGCTCGGTGATCGACAAAAGTGCATCCTGACAGACCACCAGCTCCACCGAGCCGTCGATCCAATCCACGTCGATGGATGTGATCCGATCGGAAGGAACCGTAGAGGAGCCGACCGAATAGCCCGTCTCATCGTAGCGATAGGATGACCAGAGTGTCCATTCCCCATCCGCAAAAAGGGCGTTCAGAATACCCAAAACGAGCGCCAACGAAAGGAAGATCAGCACGAATGCGCAAAGCGCGGTGAGGATCTTTTGCTTTTTTGTTTTTTCCTTGAATTTTTGCTTGAACATAGTCTTCTCCATAGATTTATTTGAGCCGACACAGCCGATCGGCGGTAATGACGTTTTCGATGGTATATACGATCAGCACGCGATCCGCACCGTAGCTTTTTGCAAGGTCGGAGACGTTGGTAAAGTCGTTTTTGGAGGACAGATTGACCAAAACGAGGTCAAAGTGCCGCGCGAGAAAAGGCGCGAGCGAATTGGCAAAGCTATCCTTGGGGATGAGCAGCACGGGGCGCTCCTCTCCGCTTTTCTTCGTCACCGTTACCACGTCGTGCGTGCCGTCGAGAAAAACGGAATATTGATCCTTTTTTTCAAGGTGAGAAAGTGTATAAAAGCCCTCGAGCTGCTTGCCGTCCGCGGTTACGGTATAGTCTCCGTCGTCCGCTCCGTACCATATCTCCACGCGGTCGGGAGGGACGAATTTCATGCCGCCCGCAGACCACAAAGAGCCGTAAAAGTCCTCGGAAACCACGGTTTTTGCAAAGAAATCCTCGTTTTTTGTCTCGTTTTCCATGCCGAACGAGCGCATGATCTCCACGTATGCAAGATACGCGCCGAGGCTCGTCCAATGGTGGTCGGTCTTGTAGTAAACGTACTCGCCGCGTTCAAATCTCTCGCGGTACATGGGAACGGTATCAAGTAGCTCGTATTGCCCCCTTTTCTCCGCGCGGATCGTGTCAAGAAGCGCGTTGGAAGGATTGGTTGGATAATCAAACGCAGATGCTGCAACGTCAATATTTCTCCCCGTAAGCATGACCGTGAGCGGCACGTCAAGATGCTCGGAAAGGCGCGAAAGCCCCTCCATTGAGCTTTTGAGATGCTTCACATCGAAGGCATCGGTGTCCTCGACCGTCTCACCGTCCGCGCATCGGATCGAAAAGAGCCGCCGCGCAAGCTGACCGTCCGCGCCGAGCAAAATACCGTTGTTTTCGCCCCTCCCCGCAAGGACCTCCGCGACTCCCTTACAGCCGACCAGTGCATCACGCAAGGGAAATTGGTCGGCAAAATAATCGTTGACCGCCTCGGCATATTCTCCGCTGATCAAGCCATCGAGCGTAAGCTTGGGAGACATGCGAAGGCTGCGGTTCTCCTGCTCGGAAAAGCTTTGGTCGGGCAGGACAAAAAACGCAACGGAGAAACCGAATAAAGCGAGCAAAAACATACCCACGGTGAGCGCCTGAACGATCCTTTTCATGCTTGGTCTCCTTTGCTTAAAATTGCAGATACGCGAATGGGCTGAAGGTCGAATCCACGAGGTAAGCGACACAAAGGAGCAAGAGCATTACGGTCAAAATCGGGTAAAACGCAGTACTTTTGGGCATTTTTTGCGTAATCGACTCAAAAATACGGCGTGGGATCGGTGTGGCACCAATAGCGGAAACGAGGAGAAGCGGGAGGGAACGAAGCGCTTGATACTGTACGGTCGGAGAGAAAAAACCAACCGTTCCGACCCCCCAAAGCGAAAGAAAATCGCGCCACGCCAACGTCAGATCGGGCGTCGAAAAAATGAGAAATCCAAGCACGACGAGGAGCATGGTATAGAGATGTCGCACAGATCTCGGCAGACGCTCCAAAAGGCGTAGGAGAAAGGCTTTTTCGAAGATCAGAATGACGGCGTAATATGCTCCCCAAAGCAGAAAATTCCACCCTGCCCCATGCCAAAAGCCCGTGAGAAGCCAAACGATAACAAGGTTGCGGTATTGTCTTGCTTTTCCGTGTCGGTTGCCGCCGAGCGGGATATAAACGTATTCGCGAAACCACGTGGAAAGCGTGATATGCCACCGTCTCCAGAATTCGGTAATGCTTTTTGCAATATACGGATAGTTGAAGTTCTCGGGAAAGCGGAAGCCCAGCATTTTGCCAAGCCCGATCGCCATATCGGAATACCCCGAAAAATCGAAATAAAGATGCAACGTATAGCAAATTGCCCCAAGCCAGCCGCCGAGCGCAGTCGGTTCAAACGCGGCAAGAGACAGAAAATAGCGATGCCCCGCCGCCAACGCATCTCCGAGCAAAACCTTTTTGCCCAGCCCTACGCAAAATCTCACGACACCGTCCGAAAAATCCGATAAGCACTCCCGACGGCATTGCAGTTGCCGATCGATCTCTTGGTAGCGCACGATCGGTCCCGCGATCAGCTGCGGAAAAAGGGTTACGTAGGTACCGAAGGCGACGTAATTTTTTTGCAATCCGCAATCCCGTCTGTAAAGATCGACCGTATAGGACATAACCTGAAAAGTATAAAACGAGATACCGATGGGAAGGCGCAAATTTGGGATCTGCGGCACGGTGAGAAACGGAATCCTTGATAAATTCGCCGCAAAAAAGTTATAATACTTAAAAAACACAAGCACGGACAGGCTGACCGCAAGAGAGGCTATGAGCGCAAATTTCGCGCGTTTTTCGTCTGTTTTGCGGTATTTTTCGATCCAAAAGCCAAACAGATACGCCGCCGTGATGGTAAAAAGCATTAAAAAAACGGTCACGGGCTCGCCCCAACCGTAAAAAAAGAGGCTGACGGCAAAGAGCACCGCATTGCGGGCACGGCGCGGCACGGCATAATAGATCGCCAACGTGGTCGGCAGATATGCAAACAAAAACAGCAGTGATGAAAAGACCATTCCCGCTCCCTATCTCCGGCGCGCACGCCTGTAATCATTATACAGTATTTGCAAGCCTTTGTCAATTGATAACGTGCGTCGTTCAAGTAAAATTTACCGATTTCAGAAACAAAAAGGGCAACCGCCGCAGCGGTTGCCCTTTTTGAATATGACGATTACTTTCTCTCTTTGATCTCGGAAGTGATCTTTGCAACGAACTCGTCGAGCGTCATCGTGTCGGTCGCGCCCGTGTCACGGTTACGAACCGATACGGTTCCCTCCTCTGCTTCCTTCTGTCCGATGATGACCATGTAAGGAACGCGATCAACGACCTGTGCCTCACGGATCATGTAGCCGATCTTCTCATTTCTGTCATCCAGCTCTACGCGTACCTTTGCCGCGCGGAGTGCCTCGTAAACACCCTTGCCGTACTCTGCGCACTTCTCGGAAACGAGCAGCACCTTTGCCTGCGTGGGTGCGAGCCATACGGGGAACTTACCTGCATAGTGCTCGGTCAGGACACCGATAAAGCGCTCGATGGAGCCGAAGCATACGCGGTGAACCATGATGGGACGCTGCTTTTCGCCCTTCTCGTCGGTGTACTCAAGCTCAAAGTTGATGGGCATCTGGAAGTCAAGCTGAATGGTGCCGCACTGCCAGGTTCTGCCGATGGAGTCCTCGAGATGGAAGTCGATCTTCGGTCCGTAGAACGCACCGTCGCCCTCGTTGATGGTATAAGGCAGGCCGAGCTTTTCGAGAGCCGCCTTGAGTCCCTCGGTTGCTGCCTCCCAATCCTCGTCACTTCCCATGCTGTCCTCGGGACGGGTGGAAAGCTCAACGGAATACTTAAAGCCAAACTTCTCGTAAACCTCGTTGATCAGGTGAACAACGCCGATGATCTCGTCCGCGATCTGCTCACGTCTCATAAAGATGTGCGCATCGTCCTGCGTAAAGCAACGTACGCGGAACAGACCGTGCAACGCACCCTTAAGCTCGTGGCGGTGAACCAGACCCAATTCGCCCACGCGCATAGGAAGCTCGCGGTAGCTGTGAGGCTTCTCGCGGTAAACCATAACTCCACCGGGGCAGTTCATGGGCTTAACGCAATAGGTCTCCTCATCGATGATGGTGGAATACATATTGTCCTTGTAGTGATCCCAGTGTCCGCTGGTCTCCCACAGGTGACGGTTCATGATCAGAGGCGTCTGTACCTCAACGTAGTTCTCACGGGTGTGGATCTCGCGCCAATAATCGATCAGCGTGTTCTTAACAATCATACCCTTGGGAAGGAAGAACGGGAATCCGGGTGCCTCGTCGCAGAGCATAAAGAGACCCATCTCACGTCCGATCTTGCGGTGGTCACGTCTCTCTGCCTCCTCAAGGAGCTTCAGATAATCGTTAAGCTCCTGCTGGGTGCGGAACGCGATTCCCTTGATACGGGTGAGCATCTTGTTGTTCTTGTCGTTTTTCCAATACGCGCCCGACTGACCCATGACCTTGAACGCCTTGAGCGCTTTGGTATAGCAAAGGTGCGGACCTACGCACATATCAACATACTCGCCCTGCGTGTAAAAGCTGATCTGTGCATCGTCGGGCAGATCTGCGATGTGCTCGACCTTATATTTCTCTCCGCGACTCTCCATGAGTGCGATCGCTTCCTCTCGAGGCAGGATGGAGGGCTTGATGGGCAGGTTTTCCTTGACGATCTTGCGCATCTCCTTCTCGATCGCCTGCAGATCCTCGTCGGAAAGCTTTACGTCGCCGAGATCGACGTCGTAGTAAAAGCCCTTCTCGTTTGCGGGACCGTACGCGAACTTCGCGTCGGGATAGAGGCGTCCGATCGCCTGCGCCATGATATGCGCGGCAGTATGACGAATGACGTGCAGCTCCTCATCGGGATTTGCGCATTCCTGCGCCACACCGTTGTTGTAAATGACCTTCATAGCTTCTTTTTATCTCCTTAATAAGTAATTCTAATTAAAATAACACCCTTGACGGACAGTGTTTAGCTGTCTGTCAAGGGTGCAAAATTTCAAAAATTGCACGGTTCCACCTTGATTTTTTACTCAACGAAGATGAAATTGACTCAAAAAGCGGTACCCTCGCACTTCCCATCAAGCTCCTTTCAGCAATTGGCGCTCTCTCTGTGGACGTTCCGTGCAGGACATATCTTTTTGCCGTTTGTGTTTACTGATTCTTCAATCCGCGGTTGTATGCGGAGCGAGGATTGACAATCTCGCGCCAATCAAGATCTCCACGGTCGAGTGCGGTAATGAGCACCTCGGCGGTGGCAATATTGGTAGCAACGGGGACGTTATACAGGTTGCACAGGCGCAACAGCTCACGCTCGACCTCGTCGGGCTCCGCATTGGGACGCGTATCCTGGAAGTAGAGCAAAATATCGATCTCGTTATAAGCCACTCGGGAAGCGATCTGCTGTTCTCCTCCCTGTGAGCCGGAAAGCAGGCGTTCGATCTCAAGTCCCGTTGCATCGGAAATATACTTTGCGGTAATTCCCGTTGCACAAAGCTTATGCTTGCTCAAAATGCCGCAGTACGCGATGCAAAGCTGTGTCATCAATTCTTTTTTCAGATCATGTGCGATGATTGCAATTTCCAATAGTTCGACGCTCCCTTCTACCGTCCGTCTGACAGATGTCATTCTTATTTGTCGGTATTTAACATAAATCTCGACTCATTATACCACAGTTATTCAGTATTTGTCAATAGAAAAGTTTTATTTTTTCATATTATTCATATTTTGCGCGGATTCCGCCGATATATTTCGGGCGGGTGCGCGCCGCGAGCAAGCTTGCTTCCCCGATACGACGGACAGACAGGCGCACGGGAACCGCGACCTCACAGAGATGCATTCCGATCAAGGTACCTCCGATATCCAGTCCCGCGTGCGCTTTGATATGCTCGACCGCGACGGGCTCCGCAAAGCCACGCCACGCCGCCGTTGCAAAGGAGCCGCCCGCTTTAGGCTGCGGTACCACACACACCTCGTCAATGCCGTATTTTTCCGCGCACGCGCGCTCAATGATCAGAGCACGGTTGAGATGCTCACAGCACTGCGCGGCAAGATAGATGCCTCGCTCCGAAAGAATGGGCATGATCGCATCAAACACCGCCAGAGCGGTCTCAAAGCTCGATCCGTGTCCGATCGTCTCTCCCACGATCTCCGAGGAGGAGCAGCCGATGACAAGGATCTGCCCTTTTTTGAGTTTCGCCGTATCGATCAGCTCGGTCACAGCCGCAATTGCGGCATTCTGAATGGTTTCCATAGTCAATTCTCCTTACCAATTGTCGCTCTCGTCGTTCGGAATAACACGGGAGATCGCATCGATCGCGCACTCGATCATGTCGTCGGTCGGCTCGAATACCGTGATGTGCTGAAGCCACACGCCGGGTGCCGAAATGATACGCGTGAGTGCGTTATCGTGTCTTCCCGCGAATTTGATCAGCTCGTATCCGAGTCCCACGATCACGGGAATGAGCAGGAGCTTGACCAGCACGCGCCACACGGTGGGAAGCACGTCTCCGCTGATTGCGATGGAGATGGGATCGATGAAAAACGAGATAAAAATACTGACGAGAAGCATCAAAATGAGAAAGGACGTGCCGCAACGGGGATGAAATCTGCGTTGCTTTTTGACGTTCTCCACGGTCAATTCCAGCCCTGCCTCGTAGCAGAAAATGGTCTTATGCTCCGCTCCGTGATACATGAACGTACGGCGGATATCCTTCATCAGGGTGATCGCCGCCATATATCCAACGAGTAAAAAGATCTTCAATACACCCTCAAAGACCGACTTGATGAGCGAATTGAGCGCCAAGTTATCGGTTTTGAGGAAGGGCAACGCCTCCGCGAGCCACTGGTAGAGGAAGGTAGGCAGGAACATAAAGAGCCCGATGGCGAGTCCGAAGGCAAGCACGAAGCTGAACACCATCATCAGGGTCACAACCCACGCGGGGACCTTTTCATCATCCTTCTTTTTGTCCTCCTCTGTTTTCTCCTCCGTTGCCATCTCCGCCTGCGCGATCGGCTCCTCGGCAGAAGCGTTCTCACCACGCTCGGCGGCAAGCTTTGCCTCACGCTCCAAGCGTTTTTTCTTCTTACGCGGGCTCTCCTCCACGAGATCCTCCAAGCCCGAAAGCTCCGCAGAACGCATCAAACATTTATAGCCCAGCGTCATCGAATCGATATATCCGAAGAGTCCGCGAATGACGGGCCAACGGCAAAACTTAGGGCGCTTTGCCATCTTATTTTCAAATTCCTCGATCACGATCTCGCCCTTGGTATTGCGAACCGCCATGGCTGTCCGCTTGGGTCCTCGCATCATGATCCCCTCCATAAGAGCCTGACCGCCGATGGAGGTCTTTTTGCGGCAGGCGGTGATGTTTTCCTGTTTTTTCAAAGCGATATTTCCTTTCGATTGGTAGATAAATTACAAAACGGGATATGCGGGGGCGGCATGGCAAACGAATGCTGCCGCGCCAAGCTCTCGCAGGGCAAGACAAGCATCGGATGCCGCCTCGGGCGTATCAAATACACCGAACACCGAGGGACCGCTTCCGCTCATCATCGCCCCCACAGCCCCCTTCTCCGTCATGACCGCCTTCAAGCGATCAACGTAGGGCTGGACATTGGGGACGACACTCTCAAAAATATTGTAAAACGACGCACAAAGCGTTTCGGTATCCGCTCCGTTTGCAAGACCGTCAGCAAGCGCCTTGCCCGCATCCTTACTGCGCGGAGTCGAACAATCCTCGAAAATACGATCCAATTCGCCGTACGCCCACGGAGTGGAAACGCCCTCTCCCATGCAGTCAACGACCAAATTTTGTGCATCAAGTCCCTTGTGCGGTGTCAGAATTTCTCCGATCCCCTCCGCAATGGCGCATCCGCCAACGATGCAGAACGGAACGTCCGCACCAAGCCTTGCGCCGAGCGTGCAGAGCTGCTCGGTGGTCATCGGAGATCCGCAAATTCGATTGAGCGCGCGCAAAACCGCAGCCGCATCGGTGCTGCCTCCCGCAAGCCCCGCCGCCATGGGAATGTGCTTTTCAATACTGACCGTGACCTCTCCACGCCTCTCCGTGCTCTGCAAGAAGAGCTCCGCCGCACGCCAGGCGAGGTTGCGGCAATCGGTTGGCATTTTGTCGTTTCCCGATGCGCACAGACGGATGGTTGTGTGCTCCGCGGGACGAAAATCCACCGTGACAAGGTCGCAGAGCGAGACCGACTGCATGACCGAATAGATCTCATGATAGCCGTTTTCTCTCCTTGACGTAACGTCAAGATATAGATTGATCTTTGCATTTGCTCTTTCGATCCGCATACAATTTCCTCACTTTCCGACAAAGCACATATTACGTCATTATATATTCTATCACAGCTTTCCTCTTTTTTCAAGATGAAACGCAAAAGAAATTGCAAAATTCTATTGACGGAGGAAAGAAAATGTTATATAATATTATAATAAGTATGTACTACTGTAACGGGAGACACGGCAATGGAAAAAACAAGACTTGGCAAAAAATGGATCATAGGGGGCGTTTTCTACGCGGTCCTTCTTTTTCTGATCCTATACGTTTCCAATCTGAGTGCAATTAACGCATTTTTGGGCAAGGTATGGCTCATCCTGCGCCCCGTTGTGGTCGGTCTTGTTTTTGCCTATATCCTCAATCCCTTTTTCAATTTCTTTGAAAAGAGAATTTTTTGCCGTTTTCACCCCCCTGCCCTGCGCCGCGGGCTTTCGCTCCTGTTTTCCTATATCGCGATCATCGCGCTGATCGTCTGCCTCTTCTGGCTGATCCTGCCACAGCTCATTGACAGTCTCGTATCCCTCTTCCGCAATCACGAGGCATACATTGATTCCATGGCAAGCTACCTCAACGGCTTCATCTCTCCCATCAACAAGTTCCTCGCTCAATGGACAAACAAGGATGCAACCATCGCCTACGTCAATGCCGATGGCATTATGAAATGGTTCTCAGGCTTCCTCGATTCGATGGAATTCGGGAAAGAAGGCGGACTCCTCTCCGAGGATAACATCAACCTCATCACAACCGTGGTCGGTGATGCGGTCTCGATCGTTGCGGACGTCATCTTCGCTATTTTCATTTCGCTCTATTATCTCGTTTCCAAGGAAAAGCGCGTGGCACAGGTCATGCGTATGCGCAACGCGCTGTTTAGCGACAAGGTCAACGGTCGTATCTCGCGCGTGGTCGGTACGCTCGACCACAGCTTTGGCGGCTTTGTAAAGGGTAAGGTTTTGGAGGGAATCTTAATCTGGATCATCTCCTACGTCACCTTCCTCATCTTCGACATTCCCTTCGCGATCCTGATCTCCGCCTTTATCGCGGTTCTCAACATCATCCCCGCCATCGGTATCATCGTCGGTGCCGTTCCCTCCGCGATCATCGTGCTTCTGACCGAGCCCGCAAAATTCCTGCCCTTCCTCATCATCGTCATTCTCATTCAGCAGATCGAGGGCAACATCCTCGGTCCCAAGATCCTCGGCGACAACATCGGTGTCAGCTCGCTGTGCGTGGTCATTGCGATCTCCACCATGGGCAACCTCTGGGGACTCGTCGGAATGATCCTCGGTGTGCCGATCTTCGCGTCGATCCTTAAGATCGGCGACTATTACACCGAAAAGAGACTGCAAGCAAAGGGACTTCCCTCCGAAATTGAAAGCTATTATCCCACAGACGCGCTTGTCGACCCTGTGAAGGATTCGCACCGCACGACCGACAAGATGGTCAAGCGCTTGGAAAAGAACGTATTGCGCATCCGCCGCGAGCTTCTCTCCAAAAAGAAGGATGAGCTCACGCGACATGATCGCTCAATGCTCCGCATCTACCGCTTCGCGAGAAAATACAAGCTCCTCTCCGACATTTCGGACGAAACGGTCGTTCAGTATTCCGCGCAGCAATATCACGAGCAGATCCTGCAAGAGGCAGACCACCGCTATGAAAAGCAGACTCGTGCGAGCAAGGATCAATCCACAGAAAATCAAGCGTAACGGAGACGCAGAAAGGACACTGTTTTTATGGATCAAACCAATCAAAAGCCGAAAAACAGAATATGGCTGATCTGTGGCGCGGTGTATGCCGTCGTGCTTCTGTTCATGCTCTTTATTGCCAATCTCGACGCGTTTAACGGCTGGCTCGGCAAAATCATGACCGTGCTGCGACCCGTCCTGATCGGACTTGTGCTCGCCTATTTCTGTAACCCTGTATTTCGTTTGTTTGAGCGCAAGCTTTTCTTCAAGGTGCGTCCCAACAGACTGCGCCGTGTGCTCTCGCTCATCTTTACCTACCTCGTCGTGCTTCTCATCATCGTCTTTTTCCTGCTCCTGCTCATCCCGCAGCTCATTTCGAGCATTATGAGCTTTGTGGAAAATTACGACTTCTACATGAGCACGGTGATCGATCAGATCAACGACATGATCGTCGAAATCAACCAAAGCCTTGCCTCCAAGGGCACCGTGATCCCCTATCTGGATGCCAAGGAGATCAAGGGCGCGATCGCGGACTTCTTAGCCTCCATTGACAGTGATTTCATTGTGGATATCCTTCAGAAGATCGACATCTCCTACGTTGGAGGTCTGATCTCGGATATTTTCTCGATCATTCTCGACATTATATTCGGGTTCTTCATCTCGCTTTATTTGCTCAACACCAAGGAAAAGCGCTACGCACAGGTCATGCGTGCGAGAAAAGCGCTCTTCTCCGACGCGGTCAACGAGCGCATTACCCGTGTTTGCACCATTTCCAACCGCTCCTTTGGCGGCTTCTTCCGCGGGAAGCTGCTCGATTCCTTCATTATCGGTATCCTGATCTATATCGCGATCTCACTCTACGGAATCGAGTATCCACTCTTGATCGCAACCATCATCGCCATTACCGATATCATTCCCATCATCGGTCCCATCATCGGTGTCTTCCCCTCGGGCTTTATCATCCTGCTTTCCCAACCCGAAAAGCTTATTCCCTTCATCATCATCGTCATTCTCGTTCAGCAGCTTGACGCAAACATCGTCAGCCCAAAAATTCTGGGCGAGAACACGGGTGTCAGCTCGCTCTGCGTCATCATTGCGATCTGT
>JAFTJB010000110.1 GCA_017456625.1 Clostridia bacterium | reverse complement strand
CGTTTTTTTGTTGATTTTATCAAGATTACGCATTTTTGAAGGCAGAGATCAAGCGAAATACCTGCTCGGCGGTGTCGGCAAGGTTGCGATATGCGTTTTTCGTATCCATCGCCTCCTCAAGCGTCCCCACAGAGCGCAAAATCGGAAAATACGCATCGATGCCGTTTTCATTGCACGCGCGCGCCCCCTCGGAAACACAACCGGAGAATGCTACAACGGGCTTGCCGTATCTCTTTGCGCACCTTGCAACGCCGATCGGAGCCTTTCCCATGCAGGTCTGTGCATCCAGTCTTCCCTCACCCGTTACCACGAGATCGGCATTGGAAAGGTGCGCCTCGAGCCCTGTCGCCTCCATCACAAGCTCCACGCCCGTGCGCAGGGTAGCGCCAAGGTAGGAAAGGCAGGCAAATCCCATGCCTCCCGCCGCCCCCGCGCCTGCGGCATGTTCATCCGCACGGGGATTGACCTCTCGTGTCAGTCTTGCGTAATTTGCAAGCCACGCATCCATTTTTTTGACTGCTTCGGGAGTCGCGCCCTTTTGAGGTCCGTAAACAGCACTGCATCCTCTGTCACCACATAGCGGATTTTCAACGTCACACGCAACAAAAAATTGACATTCGGAAAGCTCCGGTCTCGCGCCGTCGGCATCAATGCGGACAAGAGCTTCCAAGCCGACTCCTCCGCGCACAATCTGTCGTCCGTCCCGATCCAAAAAACGGTAGCCAAACGCCTCGAGCATCCCCACACCTCCGTCGTTGGTCGCGCTTCCGCCAATTCCAAGAATAAACCTACGGCATCCTTGGTCGATCGCATCCAAGATCATCTCCCCAACGCCGAAGGTAGTCGTATTCAGAGGATCACGCTCGGGCTGGGAAAGCAAGGTCAGCCCCGCCGCCGCGGACATTTCGATGACCGCTGTTCCGCTTTGCGGGAGGATCCCGTAGATCGCCTTGATCCTTCTGCCGATGGGATCGCTCACCTCGACCGTGCGGCGCGCACCGTCCACAGCCGAAACGATCGCCTCCATCGTTCCCTCTCCTCCGTCAGCCAAAGGGCAAACCAAAACCTCCGCATCGGAGTAAATACGCAAAACGCCCTCTTTCACAGCCTCGCCCGCTTCAAAGGTGGAAAGACTGCCCTTGAACGAATCGATCGCAACCGCAATTCTCATCTCATTCCTCCACAAAAAGCCATACGTTATACCACCACCGTGCGGCTTGTATCTGTTGTTTTTTGCTTGTTGATCTCTTCCAGATGCGCATTGTCACCAATCTGCTTGAGCCTAGCCGACTCTCCGTCGATCTCTGCGACAGTGATCGAGGCATTGGAGATAATAGGAACCTTAAAATAATCATCCGCCTCATATCCAAGCCACGCACAACACAAAGCGCGGATCAAGCCACCGTGTGTGCCGACCGCAACGGTCCGCCCCGCTTGCTCTGCCGCGATCTGCCGCACGGCACGAAGCGCGCGCGCCTGCACGTCACGGTAGTTTTCACCACCCGGAAAACGGAATTGCCCCGGCGAATTCTCGTAAAGCGCAAACAATTCGTGCTCATGCTCGGAAATTTCCGTAACAAAACGGTCCTGCCACGCACCAACGTCGGTCTCGCGCAATTCACGCATCGGCTTGACGGAAAGCGCAAAATGCTTTGCGATGGGATCCACCGTATTCATCGCGCGTTGCAGATCACTGGAATAGACCGCATCTACGTGATAGAGTCCGATCACGTGCTCAGCGGTCGCCTTCACCTGCAAATAACCGTGCGGAGACATTGCAATATCATTCTGTCCCGTAAAACGCCTGGAATTGTTATATTCGGTCTGACCATGACGGATCAAAAGCAACGTCGTCATAGGATCAGCTCCATTCCGACCTTTTGCGGAGCAAGACCGCATTTTTCGTAAAAGCGCATCGCGCCCTCGTTGCAGCTCCATACGTTGAGTGTGAGATTGTAGCATCCCAATTCGCGTGCAAGCGCAACCGCCGCATCGTAAAGCTTGCGCCCAACGTGTCTGCCGCGCAGATTCTCGTCCACGCAAAGATCGTCGATATACAGCGATTTGATATCGGTCAGAATCGGGTCGTCAGCGTGCCGCACGAGAATGCAAAAGGCATACCCCTCCACCACGTCGTTTTCATCAACCGAAACGAGAATGGGACGGCTCTCATCGAACAACATCGCCTCCAATTCCTTATCGTTATATTTGTTACCGATCCGAAAAATATCGGGTCTGCCGTTGTGATGTACCAAATTGACCTGTCCCAGCAGCTCGCTCAGGCGCGGAATATCCTTTTTTTGCGCATATCTGATCATAACATCTTCCTTCTTCCGTTTTGATACCATTATTGTAGCACAACATATCTCAAATTGCAAGTTTCAGTCGGCAAAAAAGCAAAAGTTAGCAACAAGCAACTCGTATGAGAGGCTTGACACGGCACACATTTCGTGATATACTGTAATCCAACACTCCACAAGACACGTAAGGAGAAACGCAATGTTTGACTTTCATTTGCACACCACCGTATCCTTTGACGGAGAAGGAACTGCGCTTGAAATGGCGCAAGCGGCAGCCAACGCGGGGCTTCGCGAGATCTGCTTCACCGATCATTGGGACGACAACAGAGATACGGGCTATTGCACCAATATCTTCTCTCTTGAGGAATATGCCCATGCATACGATAACCTTGAAGTTCCCGGTCTCAAGATCCGTCGCGGGGTGGAGTTTGGGTTGTCCGCGACTAACCAATATCTTCTTGAGGATCTTTTGAAGCAAAGAAGCTTCGATTTTGTGATCGGATCGGTGCACTACGTAGGTCCTTTCGATCCCTACGAAGCCGAATTCTGGAACGGGCGTGACATGCGCGGCGCGTTTTTGAGTTACCTTGAACAAACTCTCAAGTGCGTACAAAAGCAGACCAACTTTGACGTGCTCGGACATTTGACCTACGTTTGCAAATCTCCCAACAGCCCCACGCATGAGCCGCTCCTCCGCCGCGATTTTGAGGAGATTACAGACGAGATCATGCGTATTCTCGCAAAGAACGGTAAGGGCATGGAGATCAACACCAGCGGAGTTGACTCGGCAGGCGTATTTCTCCCCTCTGCGGACTACCTCAAACGCTTCCGCGAGCTGGGCGGCGAGATCGTGACCGTCGGCTCGGATGCGCACTATCCTTCGCGTGTCGGTCAATATTCCAAGGAGGCACTTGAGATCCTGCGCGACGTCTTCGGCTACGTTTGCACCTTTGAGAATCGCAAGCCGATCTTCCACAAGCTCTGAATACAAAAAAGCAGGAACAAAAGTTCCTGCTTTTTGATTTCATTCGGAAGCCAACGGGAAGCTCATGTATTCCGCGGGGATCTTAACATAGACCGCCTTACCCGGATCAACAATCTCAAACTTTACAGACATGTCGGCCTCTATGATCAAATTCCCTGTCTTACAGTTTATTTTGGATTCGATATTGTATTCCGTAATATATCCGTTCTTGACCGTGACTTCAACCTCTCCGTCACCACAGGTGCATTTGTCAAATCCCGATAGATCCTTTACCGCATCTAACAGATCATAATAGGTCGATTGCATCTCGTCACCATCAAGTTCAGCCTTCACCGTGCGACTGCCATCCTCGTTCTTGATGCTCTTCGCCTTCACAAGTGCCGCCGACGGAAGCTTCTTCATAACGCTGATCGAATCCTTTTCCGGATGCATACCGAACTGACCTGCCTCACCCCACGTCATCTTGCGCTCAACACCGTTCTGCCGCAGATAGACCCAATCCTTATCGGCGTACATCGTTGCATTATAATACTTCAAGTCTGCCGACCGAACCGTCATACGCTCGTAGATTTTTGGCGAGGAGGTATCCAGATCCTCACCCTTGACATGTATGGAAATCGGAACCTCGACACGCTTTCCGTCCATGGTGAATGCCAAAGTGATCGTTCCCTTCTGCTCTCCCGAGGCAAGCCCTTCCGTCTTTTCGATCGCATCGTCGATCAGCTCCTTGCTCGATTTTTCCGCGCAGGAGGAAAGACTCATCGCCCCAAGAAGCATGCACAAAGCCAACAAGGCAGAAATGATCTTCCTCATTGTCTCTTCCTCCTTTGCTCACAGTAATTCACACAAAAGCCTTCCACTTATTAATCAATACTCTGTTGCGGGAATTTTTTATACTCATCGGGGATCTTAACGTCTACCTTCTCCCCGGGATCAACGATCTCAAGATCCGCATCTACACGGACGTCCATCTTCTGTCCACCCTCTATCTTAGCGGTCATTGTAAAATCCATATCGTATCGCAGAATATATCCATCCTTGACCGTGATCTCGATCGTGCCTTCCTTAACGTCAAAATCCCCCATACCGGACGTATCCTCAAGCATATCGATCAGATCTGCATAGGTATCCTCAAACTGCTCGCCGTCAAATTCAACCTTCACGACACGGCGACCGTCCTGGTATTTGAGATCCGTCGCAGTCTTCAGCGCATCGTCGGGAGGCAAAAGCAGCATGCTCTCCGCATCCTTGCCGATGTCCGTCGAGACCTCTTCGGCATCCTCCAACGACATCTTATACTTTGCGGTACCTTGATTGATATATACCCAATCCGCATCGGCATACATCGTCACAGACACACGCTCGCCCATCGCAGTGACCGTCATCTGTTCATACAACGTCGGCTTGGAGGTATCCAGATTCTTACCCTTAATGTGCGCCTTGATCGGAATTTCAACCGATACACCGTTTACGCTCATAGTCATGGTGATCGTCATTCTTTGTTCAACCGATTTGAGCTTCTCCGTCTTTTCGATCGCATTCTTGATCAGAGTCTTACGCGGCTGATTACCGCAGGACGACAGACTCACTGCAGAGATTAGCACACAAATCACGAGCAACAGCGAAAAAATCTTCTTCATAGTTCTTCTCCTTTTTGTAGTGTAACAATTTGTCACATAAATATTGTAACACAATGTTACAATATTGTCAAGAGGGGGTGGCGAATTTATGGAAATGATTGGATTGCGCGAAATACGCAAAAAGAAAAAATACAGCCAACTAAAGGTTGCCATGGATCTCTCGATCAGCCGAGAGGCGCTCTCTTACTATGAAAACGGCAGACGCAGCCCCGATACCGATATGCTGGTCAAGCTGTCACAGTATTTTAACGTCTCGATCGATTATCTGATCCTTGGCAAAGAATTCGAGAAAAAATAAAACAGGAATGCCTTTGCATTCCTGTTTTTTGTTCTTAATAGGACAACTCCGGGAATGCCTTATAGGAATCGGGGATCAGAACGGTAACGTCCTGACCGGGATCGATGATAGTCAGATCCACGTCGACAATCATATCCATCTCCACACCGTCAAGCACGGTAGTGATCTTGAACTCCATATCATACTCACTGATGTAGCCGTTCTTGACCGTAATCTTAACGACCGCATCCTCAAATCCAAAGCCTTCAATACCCGTACCCGCGACAGACTCACCGAGAGATTTCACCAGATCGTCAAAGGTCTCGTTGAAATCCTCTTCGTTCATATCGACCGTAAACACACGGCGACCGTCGCTGTACTTTTCCTCCGATGCGCCATCAAGTGCCTCCTCGGGGAGCTCGCGCATGATGTCGTTTACTTCCTCACCGGGATCCTCACCCATATCTGCTGCATCCTCGGTTGAAATTTTGTATTCCACACCGCTCTCGCTGACGTAGAGCCAATCCTCATCGGCATACATCGTAGCGCTGACCGACTGCCCGGGCGCGGTCAAGGTCATTTTTTCGTACATCTTTGCCTTGGAGGTGCCGATCCCCTGTCCCTTGACGTCTACCACGATTGGAACGGTGATCGAGAAGCCCTGCGAGCCGATCGTTACGTCGATCTCCGCCTTTGCCTCAAGTGACTCGAGCTCTTGGGTATTCTTGAGCGCGTTTTTGACCAGCTCCGCGCGGCTTTGCGTGCAGGAGGAAAGAGATACCATACCGATCAGCATGCACAAGGCAAGCGCAAGAGAAAAAATTTTCTTCATTGTATTTCTCCTTTTGGTTCTTCGTATTGATACTATCATATTATCACATTCCGTTAAAAAAGTCAACACCTTTTCACTCTTTCTGTATAGATTACACAAATTCCGCTTGCATGCTTTGCTTGCTCCCTGTCAAGCATCGCTTGCAAAAAAGTGCCTCCGAGGCTTTTTCCTCGGAGGCGTTTTTTAATTATCCGCAATGACGGTCTGATTTTTGTAATCGTAGCAAAGCGCGCGCTTTTGGCGCAGATAGTGATCACAATTGTTTCCAACGCGAACGAGTTTAAGAAGATTTTGATTGACGTCAACCGACACGACGTTGAAGCAATCAAAGGTTCTTGTTCCGCGCACGCGCTTGCCGTCGCACCAGAAGGGCCAGTGCGTTGCGCTCTCAACGGCAATATTGAGCACGCCGCGCGCGGTGTATCCAAACCGATCGTGGTGATAATGTCCCGCCAGATGGCAAATATGAATTCCGCCCGCATCCTTGAAGTCCGCGATCGTATCCTCAAACGGCTTCTCGGACGCCTCGCTTGCGATCTCCGAAAAGGGATCAACCGATTGGAAGGAAACGTCCTCAAGCCGCGTCAGCGTGTGCGAAAACTCATGCGATGCAGTGATAACGTGATAGCCCTTTTCCTTCGCCTCGTCCAATACCGCCTTGAGCCACGCGATCTGCTCCTCAAAGTCGTAATAGCAATCCAAAACGATAAGGCGCACGTTGCTCTCGGGGATATCCTTGTAATAGGTCATGGAGCTTTCCCCGGGCATAAAGGTCACGTCCCAACCGTCCATGCGATTAAAGAGCAAGCTGTGCGTGACAGACTTGGGACTTGGATCATAGGCGCGGTTCAAGCAAGTATCGTGGTTCCCAACGCAATTGAGGATCGGGCGTGAGCAGGGCTTGCAGACGTTGTAAAGGTCAACGTACGCCTCCTGACAGGACTTGCAATAATCGCCCGTATGGAGCGCAAAGGAGATCAGATCCTCATAGTAATTGATATACTCCACGATCCGCTCCCAATTCTCGGTCTCGTAGTGCACGTCCGCAAAATGAACGAATTGCAGTGGCACGAACGGATCCTTGAAATATATCGTCCGCGCGGCGGATGCCTGCACGACAAAGGTTTCTACGTCGCGGTTTTGCTCAACGATGGAAGGCATTTGCTGATCAAGTGGCATTGGAAATTTCATATCGCACCTCCATAATGGATCTTTTCCAATATTATAATCCCTCCCACATAAAAAAGCAAGAGAAACAAAAAATTTCTCCTGCTTTTTTATTTACTGCAATTCGAGATCGCGCAGCAGCGCTCCGACCGCACCGGATTTGTCCTTGGACAGCCCCTGTAAGGTCTTGAACTCTTTCACAGAGTGTTTCAGCCTTCCGCGCACAAGCAAACGGAACCATCTCCGCACCCAATACACAGGCAAGAGCCAACGGTGCCGCTCCAAGGAAGGATACATAATTTTCAGATCTCTGTACGGCATGAAAATGCGGTGCAAAACATAGCCAAGCTTGCCGCCGCGACGGTCCTGTTGTGCCGCAATCCGGTTGCTCTGCGTTCCGTAAACGCCACCTTCAAGAAGATAGAAAAGCATATTTTCGGTAGTAGCGGTATATTCCGCACCCTCAAACCAAACCTTTATCAGATCGCACACACGGTCGTAAAAGGTCTCAATGCCACATTCACGGCAATATCCTCTTACCGTTTCTTCATCGTATCCCATCTTGGTCTTCAACAGATGCAAATCCATAAACGGCCGCAGACCACATCCACCGTGTACGAAGTGATAGGACATGT
>JAFTJB010000109.1 GCA_017456625.1 Clostridia bacterium | reverse complement strand
TGATCGATTGATTCAGCCATCTTGGCTTTGTATTCTTTGAAAATGTGAACGTAGATATTAGATGTAATTTCGGTGTTGCAATGTCCGAGGTGTTTAAAAATAACAAAAAGCCCTGCGATGCAGAGCTTTTTGTATATAAGAAATAATAACTTATCTCTTTGAGAACTGTTCGACCGTTAAGAAAACAGTCCGGGGGACTGTTTTTAGGGAGAACGGACAAAGGCTGTGCCTTTGTCCGCCTCGGGACGAGGCGGGATAACAAAGAGAGGCACCCACCGAAATCGATGGATGCCATACAAACAGACACGTGGGTGCCTCTTTTGTTATCTCTTCGAGAACTGAGGTGCACGACGTGCGCCCTTGAGTCCGTACTTCTTTCTTTCCTTCATACGAGGATCGCGGGTGAGAAGACCTGCTGCCTTGAGCGCGGGCTTGTTCTCTGCATCTGCTGCTACGAGTGCACGAGCGAGGCCGTGACGGATAGCGCCTGCCTGACCGCTGATACCACCACCATTTACGGTTGCGATGATATCAAACTTACCCTCGGTTCCGGTTACGCCGAAGGGCTGGTTAACGATGAGCTTGAGGGTCTCGAGACCGAAGTAATCGTCAACGTCTCTCTTGTTGATGGTGATTGCGCCCGTGCCGGGAACGATGCGAACGCGTGCGACAGACTTCTTTCTTCTGCCGGTGCCGTAGAAATAAGGCTTAGAACTTGTATACATCTGCATTTACCTTCCTTTCTCGATTAGATCTCATAAGCTTCGGGCTTCTGAGCCTCGTGCTTGTGAGCCGCGCCTGCATAAACCTTCAGACGGGTGAAAGCCTTTGCGCCGAGGGTGTTCTTGGGGAGCATGCCCTTGATCGCGAGCTCCATTGCGTACTCGGGCTTGGTTGCCATCATGGTCTTTGCCTGTACCTTCTTCATACCGCCGATATAACCGGAGTGATGATAGTAGTACTTGTCTTCCATCTTTTTACCCGTGAGAACTGCCTTCTCTGCGTTGATGATGATTACGAAGTTACCGCAGTCAACGTGAGGGGTGAATTCGGGAGCGTTCTTGCCGCGCAGAAGGTCTGCTGCAGCAACAGCGGTCTTACCCATGGGCTTGCCTGCTGCGTCCAGAATGTACCACTTGCGAACTACTGCTTCTTTTTTCTGCATGAATGTGGACATTGTAGTTTCCTCCAAATTATTGATAGATATTTTTCATACTCGCATATTATAGCACATCGGTCGTGCCTTGTCAATACCTTTTTGAAAAAATTTCAATTATTTTAATTTAGCATTAGCAATGCTCTCGTTTTCTCGTTTTTTCTCCGTTTTTCATTGCATTTGCTGATTTTCAAATTCATTTTTTCATAGAAAGAAGGGAGCTTCTTTTGCGGAAAGCTCCCTTTCTATAGGCGTAACTCTCAATTAGTCTGCGTAAACGCTGACCTTTTTCTGAGTTCTGGTCTTGTGCTCAAACTTGACCTTACCATCGATCAGTGCATAGAGGGTGTGATCCTTGCCTACGCCGACGTTCTCGCCTGCGCAAACTGCGGTGCCTCTCTGTCTGATGATGATGTTGCCGGCAACGACTGCCTGACCGTCAGCCTTCTTTACGCCAAGGCGCTTGGACTCACTGTCACGGCCGTTCTTCGTGGAACCGACACCCTTTTTATGAGCAAAGAACTGTAAACTGAGCTTTAACATCATTCTTTTCCTCCTTAATTTTGTGTTCCCGTCACGGGAACCGTGGTGGATGGCGGAAGTTAATCCTCGTAGGGCTTATCCACGACACTAACGTCGAGGTAATCCCCGTATTCTTCGAGCATATCACCGAGTTGAAGATAATAGCCCATCATGATCCCCGATACCGCGTATCTCTTGTAGTCATCCGACTCGAACTCGGGCAGTGCCGCCTTCGCGCGAACGCGAACCGTGGTATCGTCCTCGTTGATATCGTACTCTACGTTAGAGGCATACGCAACCTCGATGGTGTTGATGAGAAACATCGTCATGGACGAAATGGCAGCGCACAGAATGTCGTCGCCCGCTTCGCCGTAGCCCGTGTGTCCCTGCTCTTCGAAGCCGTAAAAAACTCCACCGCTTCTGAAAAACACGATTTTCGTCATGTCCCTGCTTGATCCCCTTGGAATCAACCCTCGATCTTCACGATCTGAACCTTGGTGTAAGGCTGTCTGTGACCGATCTTCTTCTTCTCGTTCTTCTTGGACTTGTACTTCAGAACATAGATCTTCTTGTTCTTACCGTTCTTGAGCACCTTGGCAGTAACCTTTGCGCCCTCAACGACAGGAGTACCGACCTTGAAGCCGTTGTCGTTGGACAATGCCTTTACGCTGTCGAAAACGATCTCGTCTCCTTCAGCAACCTCGAGCTTCTCAACAAAAATGATGTCCTGCTCGACTACCTTGTACTGCTTTCCGCCGGTTTCGATAACTGCAAACACGAAAAGCACCTCTCTTTCCTATAGACTCGCTGAACCCATGGCGATGCCAAATTTCGGACATACTTAAAAAAGCCATTTTCAAGCGGCAAATTATTATAGCATACAAAACGACCCTTGTCAAGGGCTTTTTGATATTTTTTTAAAAACATTTTATATAATATTAATAGAAGAAAGGAGAAGCACCTCTCGGCACCTCTCCCTTTTATTCTTCAAGCAAATTACTTGCCTGCAGTCATCTTCGCGATCTCGTCTGCGAAGTTCTCTTCTCTCTTCTGGATACCCTCGCCCTTCTCGAAGCGGTAGAAATCAACGATTGCGATCTCGCCGCCGAGCTCCTTCGCGGTAGCCTTAACGTACTGACCGACCTTCATGTCCTCATCCTTAACGTAGGTCATGTCAACGAGGCAGTTGTTATCGTAGAACTTGGAAATTCTACCCATAACCATCTTCTCCTTGATCGCATCGGGCTTCTTTGCGTTTGCGGGATCGTTTGCGATCTGCGCAAGAAGAATGTTCTTCTCGGACTCGATTACGTCAGCGGGAACCTGCTCTCTGTTGAGGTAGGGGGTGGGATATGCACCGATCTGGAGCGCGATGTTCTTTGCGAATGCAGCGAACTCGGGCTTGTCGGCAACGTTGGTCTCGAACTTTGCAACAACGCCGATAGAGCCGGTACCGTGGATATAGGTGCTGGTGAGACCTTCAACCAGAGCAAAGCGACGAATGGTCAGCGTCTCACCGATCTTGAAGATCATTTCCTTCAGCTTTGCGTCAACGGTCATCTCGTCGTCGTACTTGCAAGCCATGAGCGCATCGATATCTGCGGGCTTCTGTGCAACGATGAGCTTGAGCAGCTCGTTAACGAACTCCTTGAAGGACTCGTTCTTTGCAACGAAGTCGGTCTCGGAGTTAACCTCGATCATAGCGGTTACGTCGCCGTCCTTGAGGACCTCGACAATACCGTCAGCGGCGATTCTGGTCGCCATCTTGGACTCTGCCTTCAGCTCGCCCTTCTCACGAAGGATCTTAACAGCCGCATCTACGTCACCGTTTGCCTCAACGAGTGCCTTCTTGCACTCCATCATGCCGATACCGGTCTTTGCGCGGAGAGCCGCAACGTCTTTTGCAGTAATAGTAGCCATTTTTATTCTCCTTAATTTCGATTTGATTCGGAATTACTCTGCGTCTGCAGCAGCTTCCTCTGCGGGAGCAGCCTCGTCAACGACAGCCTCGCCCTGCTTACCCTCGATCACTGCGTCTGCAAGTGCGGAGGAGATGAGCTTGATTGCGCGGATCGCGTCGTCGTTACCGGGGATGATATAGTCAGCATCGTCGGGATCGCAGGTGGTGTCAACGATTGCGATGACCGGAATGCCAAGCTTCTTTGCCTCGAGAACTGCGTTTCTTTCCTTCTTGGGGTCTACGATGAAGATCGCGTCGGGGAGCTTATCCATGGTCTTGATTCCGCCGTAGCTCTTCTCAAGATCAAAGATCTCCTTCTGCATGGATGCAACCTCCTTCTTGGGGAGAAGATCAAAGGTGCCGTCCTCCTGCATCTTGTAGAGGTCGTTGAGACGGTTGATGGACTTCTTGATGGTCTTGAAGTTGGTCATCATACCACCGGGCCAACGAACGTTTACATAGTACATACCTGCGCGGCTTGCCTCTTCCTTGATTGCCTCTGCCGCCTGCTTCTTGGTACCGACGAAAAGCAGGGTGCCGTTGTTCTCGGAAAGCTCACGAACAAAGTTGTAAGCCTCTTCAAACTTCTTCACGGTCTTCTGAAGGTCGATAATGTAGATACCGTTTCTCTCCGTGAAGATGTATTCCTGCATTTTGGGGTTCCATCTTCTTGTGTGGTGTCCAAAGTGAACACCTGCTTCCAGCAACTGCTTGATAGAAATAACAGACATTGAAATGTCCTCCTTCGGTTTTTTCCACCACCGTGACGTATTGCCATAACCGCTTTCGCGGCACCGTTGCAACTATGGTCCGATGTGTGTATTATTTTTCGTCTGCTTTTTCGCAGACCAAAGTATTTTACCACAACATTATTATAAATGCAACATCATTTTTCATTTTTTACAATTTATTAACAATTACATCGGAAACAGCGGCTCGTAAGGCACCAACGTGGTAACGTGCGAGACCTCGAAGGAGCCGTCCGAGGCAGTGCGAATGAGGGTCGCGCCAAGCTGACCGTTGGTGTAGTAATCGTACGCGCCCGTTTTGAGTCCGAAGGTCAAGCGAACGCCCTCGTAAAGAACGGAGAAATTATTCTTGTGACAGTGACCGATGAAGACGCCGTCCACGCCGACGCGCTTCCAGAACGGGATAAGCGACGCTTCCCCGCCGCACCTGTATTTTTCATATTTTGCGCCGAAGTCACCGTCCCGCGCCGCAACGCCGACGCCGAGGGTATAAAGATCGGTGCGCTCCTTGCCGTATTTTTCAAGCTCCGCCTGTGCAAACTCCGGCGTAGGAATATGATACGCGGCAAGGGCGGGAGCATCTCCGCAGCGCGTGCGGATCGCCTCTTTCGCTGTCTCGATCCACGCAAGCTGATCGGGATAGATCCCCGCGCGAAGCTTGAGCTCCTCGTTGGCAGGATGACCGCAGCCGTGCGAATCGAGCATATAAAGCACGCGGAGAAGCCGCTCGCCGTGCACGAGTCCCACGGAATAGTTGCCGTTGCCCGTGCAATTTCCGCGTTGGAAGAGGCTGTTCGGAGCGTTGGTATAGAGCGCGCACTGCCAATCGATGCCCATGCGGCTTTCGTTGTCGTGGTTGCCGAACACGGGTGCCCACGGAATGCCAAAGGAGCCGAGCAGGTCGGAAAACTCTCTTTGGATCCGTCCGCTGTCGTCAAATTCGCCGTAAACCATGTCACCTGTTACGATGATGAGATCGGGATGGGTCTGTGCGACGAGATCACGGATATGGTCGTAGCAATTTTCCTTTGCGCGCTCGGTCGACCAATACGCGATCTCCTCCTCACTGATGCGGTCGGGTGTACGTCTTTGCGCGGAATCGATGATCTGCATATCAGTCAATTGCAAAATGCGCGGACAGTCGGTCTCGACCTCGACAAGCACGTCGCAAAGCCCCTCAAGGCTCGCGGGAACGTTTGTTAGAATACGGCTCATAAAAAAGCCCTCCTTTGCGCGGATATTTTCATCATTATACACCATGTGCCGAGGCATGTCAAGATAAGCAAACGAAAAAGGAGACGAAATTCTTCGCCTCCTTTACCCACCGATTTAAATCTCTTTTCCGTTCTCGATGCCCTCGATCATTTCCACACGGCGAGCGTGTCTGCCGCCCTCATATTCCGCCTCGAGAAAGGCATCGACGATCATTTCTGCGGTCGCAGGTCCGACCACGCGCGCGCCGAAGGCGATGATGTTGGAATCGTTGTGCCGTCTGGTCATCATTGCCGAATACGGCTCGGAGCAGACCGCCGCGCGGATTCCCTTGACCTTGTTTGCCGCCAGCGAGATGCCAATGCCCGTTCCGCAGATCAAAATGCCGAGCTCGCACGTGCCCGATGCGACCGCGTCCGCTACGCGCTTACCGTATACGGGGTAATCCACGCGCTCCTCGGTGTCCGTGCCGTAATTGACGATGGTGTAGCCCTTTGCGGAGAGATACTCCGAGATGTGGTTCTTCATCTCCACAGCGGTATGATCGTTTCCAATTGCAATTTTCATAGAGCGTTCCCTCTTTTTCGTTTTTTCTTCATTTTACTCCCTTTAAAGAAAAAACGGAATGCTCAAAAACGACGAATATATCGACAAAAACGACATTTTTATCCAAGGGCAACGTCAAGCATCATCATAAGCGTAAAGCCAACGGCAAAGAGAATGTTGCCCACTCGCGCGTGCCCGCTCTCGGCAACGTCGGGGATCAGCTCCTCGGCAACGACGTAGAGCATCGCGCCCGCCGCGAGTCCCAAAAGGAAAGGCAAGATCGGCACCACGATGCCCACCGCCGCCACGGTAAGAAGCGCGCCGAGCGGCTCCACCGCACCCGAGAGCACGCCGTACAGAAACGCACGTCCCCGACTCATTCCGCCACTGCACAGGGGCATGGAAACGATCGCTCCCTCGGGGAAATTCTGTACCGCAACACCGATCGACAGCACCATCCCCGCCGCCACGGTGATCCCGGGCTCTCCTGCCAATATCCCCGCAAAGACCGCACCGACCGCCATTCCCTCGGGGAAATTATGGAGCGTGACGGCAAAGAGCATTTTGCCGTGTCGGTCACCGCTCGCCCCCTCGGCATAGAGGCGCGGAACGACGGCATCCAGCCAAAGCAGGAGCAATACACCGCAAAGAAGCCCTGCCGCCGCAGGCAAAAAGGAAAGCCGACCGAGATGTGACGATCGCTCGATCGCGGGGATCAGAAGGCTCCAGACCGATGCCGCCACCATAATACCGCCCGCAAGCCCCGATAGCGCGCTCCGCACGCTCCCCTTCACCTCGCCCGACATAAAAAACACACAAGCCGCGCCAAGCGCGGTTCCCAAAAAGGGGATCATGATCCCCCATACCGTTGCAATCATAGCATTTCCGTCCCTTTTCGTATTTGGGGGGCGCATCGCCCATTTCCCTACTGTAAGCATACGCAAAAGCGACAAAAAATGACAATCCGCAAAAAGCCAAAATAACCGTCCGCTTGTTTCATAAGCGAACGGTTATTTTTTTTGGTGTCCAATAATCCCCCGGTTCTACTTGGGGAGCGGTAAAACAGAGCAGGGCTACAAATAAATTGGGCGAGCTATATGCAAGCCCAAAGAATGCCTCCCCAGTGCATAAGGAGGTGGCACGCGAAGCGTGACGGAAGGGTTGTTACAAAAGAAAAACAATCCCTCACCGCCTACGGCGGAGCTCCCTTTACACAAGGGAGCCTATTGAAGT
>JAFTJB010000108.1 GCA_017456625.1 Clostridia bacterium | reverse complement strand
TCCCACCTTGGGGGAGGTGGATCGGTGAAGCCGAGACGGAGAGGGCTACTCTGCGCAAGCTTTATGACCAAAACTTTTATCCATGGGAGAACCTACCCACATGAGCATTTTAACCGCTTGTATCCGAAGCGACAACGAATACAAACAATTCATCCGCACGCTGGAGCGCGATTTCCGCGAAAAGCCTCTGCCGATCCTCGCATCGGGGCTTTGCGACGGCGCGGCGGATGCCTTTCTTGTCTCCGCGCTTGAGGACAGCGTCAAGTTCCGTGGCGGAACGGCGCTTCTCATCTGCCCCGAGGAGAAGGATTGCGTTCGCATCACCGCAATGCTGGAGCGACAGGGACTGCGCGCGGCATTCTACGTTTCGCGCGACCTTACCTTCTATCATATCACCGCCTCTCATGAGTACGAGCATGAGAGGCTACGCGTGCTGTCGGGGCTTCTCTCGGGCGACTATGACGTGGTCGTGACCACCCCCGATGCCGCGCTCGGCTACACCACACCTCCCGCACGTCTGCGCGAGCGGATGCTTGAGATCGCGGACACCGACACGCTCGATCCGCAGCAATTCGCAAAAAAGCTGATCGCTTCGGGCTTTGTGCGCGTGGATCCCGTCGACAGCCCCGGGCAATTCGCGATCCGCGGTGACATCGTTGACATCTTCCCTCCCTACGGTAGCTTTCTTGATAGCGACGGAGGTCAGAAAAGCGGCGCATTTGCGCTACGTATCGAGTTATTCGGGGATGAGATCGACCGAATGGGGCTCTTTGATCCCGAGACACAGCGCATGACCGAAGGAGTTTCCATGGTCAAATTCGCGCCCGCCCGTGAGCTTCTCCCCGACCGCGAAGCCCTGGAAAAGCTGAAAAAAGTGATCTCAGCACAGTTCCGCGCCTCCCATGACGAGCGCGCAAACGAGGAGCTGGTCCGTGAGATGACCTCTGTTGAAAACGCGATCAACCACGGCTCCGACGTCTGCTTCCTTGACAAATATATCTCGCTCGTTTATCCCGAGCGCACCTCTCTGCTCGATTATTTTGACGGCAAGAGGCTTGTCGTCGTACGCGGAACCAACGCCATTGCCGAGCGCTTGCAGGCATCCGAGTGGCATCTCAATCAGACCGTGGTCGATCTGCTCGAAAGCGGAACGATCGCCTCGAAATACACCGATTACGCAAAAAACCGTACCGCCTTTGAGCTCTTCTGCGACTCCAACGTCACCGTTCATCTTGATTCCATCGCGCACGGTGTTTCGGATAAGCGTTTGGCAGGGCTCTTTGGCTTCCGCACGCGCCACACGGTCTCCTACGTTGAAAACGAGGAGCTGTTTTTGGAGGATCTCGACGGCTACGTCAAGGGCGGCTACCGCGTGATCGTCCTCACCGAAAACGAGACCGAGGCAAAGCGCACCGAGCAAAAGCTGACCGAGCAAGGCTTTGTGGTCATCCCCGAGCCCGACAACGCAGAAAGCCTCGCGCGCGGCACGGTCACGGTCGTATGGCGTGACGCGCTCCCGGGCTTTGAGCTGATCGTCTCCAAGCTCGCGGTCCTCTCCACGGGTGCAGATGCGCGTGTGGGTGCGCTCAACTTATCCGGCAAATCCGCTCTGCGCAAGAAAAAGAAGAAAAACACCAAGAGCATCCTGTCCTATGCCGAGCTCGACGTGGGGGATTACGTCGTACACGAAAATTACGGCATCGGGCAGTACACGGGCATCGAAACGCTGACCTGCGACGGTGTAACGCGTGATTATATCGGTATCCAATACGCGGGCAGCGATAAGCTCTTCCTTCCCGTCGAAAAGCTCGAAAAGGTATCCAAATATATCGGCGCGCATGCGGACGACGGGCTTCTCAAGCTCTCCAAAATTGGTGGTGAGACCTGGAAAAAGTCCAAATCCCGCGCGCAATCCGCGGTCAAGGATATGGCAAAGGAGCTTATCAAGCTCTACGCGGCAAGAATGCGCCGCCCGGGTCATGCCTTTCCTGCCGATGACAGCTATCAAAAGGCATTTGAGGATGCGTTTGAATACGACGAGACCGAAAGCCAGATCACGGCGGCAAACGAGATCAAGGAGGACATGATGCGCGCCACTCCGATGGATCGCTTGCTTTGCGGTGACGTTGGATACGGCAAGACCGAGGTCGCGCTCCGCGCCGCGTACAAGGCGGTGCTCGGTGGCAAGCAGGTCGCCATTCTCGTCCCCACCACGCTCCTTGCCATGCAGCATTACCAGACCATCATCAGCCGTATGCGATCCTTTGCGGTCAACGTGGATATGCTCTCTCGCTTCCGCACGACCAAGCAGCAAACGCAAACGCTGCGCCGTCTTGCTCGGGGCGAGGTCGACATTCTCGTCGGCACGCACCGCATCCTTTCCAAGGATATCAAATTCCACGATCTCGGGCTTGTCATCATTGACGAGGAGCAACGCTTCGGTGTGGCGCAAAAGGAAAAATTAAAGCAGCTCTGCGATGGGGTTGACGTGCTTTCTCTCTCTGCGACCCCCATCCCCCGTACCCTCAATATGGCAATGGGCGGTATCCGCGACATTTCCATTCTCGACGATGCCCCCACCGACCGTCTGCCCATTCAAACCTACGTGCTTGAGGAGGACGACCTCATCATTGAGGAAGCGATCCGTCGTGAATTGCGCCGTGGCGGTCAGGTCTTTTATATGCACAACACCGTAGAGACCATCGACTCGGTCGCCGCAAAGCTCTCCGCATCCATTCCCGAGGCGCGCATCACCGTAGCGCACGGAAAGATGGATAAGGATGCCTTGGAAAAGATCTGGGAGCAGATGCTCGCGGGTGAGATCGACATTCTCGTTTGTACCACCATCATCGAAACGGGCGTAGACATCCCCAATGCCAACACACTCATCGTTTCCAACGCGCACCGTCTCGGACTTTCGCAGTTGCATCAGATCCGCGGTCGCATCGGTCGCTCCTCTCGCCGCGCGTATGCGTATTTCACATATCCCAAGTTCCGCTCGATCACCGAGGTCGCGCAAAAGCGCTTGGAGGCGATCCGCGAGTATGCGGAATTCGGCGCAGGCTTTAAGATCGCGCTACGAGATATGGAGATCCGCGGCACGGGCAACCTGCTCGGTGCCGAGCAGCACGGACATCTCGACGCGATCGGCTACGACCTCTATATCAAGCTGCTCAACCGTGCCGTGCTTGAGGAAAAGGGAGAGGCGCCCGCCCCCGAGGTGGAATGCACTGTCTCGCTCAATTTCGACGCTTATCTGCCCGAAAAGTACGTCCCCTACCCCGCACAGCGTATGGCGCTCTACAAAAAGATCGCGCTCATCGCATCGATGGAGGATCTCGAGGACGTGACCGATGAGCTCTGCGACCGCTTTGGCGAGCCGCCCGTACAAACGCAAAATCTTCTTCTCATTGCGCTCATCCACACCCTCGCGGTCAAGAGCGGGATCACATCCATCCGTCAGGACGGAAGCGAGATCCACATTTATCCGCAATCGGTGGATATCGACCGATGGGCAGAGATCTCGGATGCCTTCCCCGGCAAATTGCGTATTTTGATGTCGGGCGAGATGCACCTCTGTCTGCGCCTCGGCAAGGGAGACGACGCGCTCCGTCTTATTTACAAAATTTTTGAAAAATATACGCAAATAGGCAATTAAAAGGCATGGACAAACCGCCCGTTTTCGTGTATAATGTAAGATAACAAGCATTTTGGAGATAAATTATGAAAAAAACACTTTTTCGCGCTCTGCTCTGTCTATTGACCGTTGCAACCATCCTCGGTGCGACATCCTGCTCAGACAGGGGAGAAACGCTCCTATCCCTTGAGAAGGATGGGATCGAGGTGACCTTCTCGGTCAACGCCTACCGCCTCATGCTCGGTCGCACCAAGGCAACGCTTGCCGAGGTACAGAACGTCGGCAGTGCGGATTTTTGGAATTCGTGGATCGGCTCTCCCGCCAAAACCATGGACCAATACTACCGCGACAACATCTTAGAGAACTGCAAGACCTATCTCGTCTCGCTCTTCCTCTTTGAGAAATACGGGCTGGAGCTTTCGGATGCGGAGCTTGCAGAGGTGGAAACGCTGATGCAGGAATTCATCAAGACCGACGGCGACGGCTCCAAGACCAAGCTCAACGCCGTGCTTTCGGAGCATGGAGTCAATTATGATATCCTTGAAGACGTTTACCTCATGCAGGCAAAGATCGAAAAGCTTCAAGCGCATCTCTACGGAGAGAACGCCTCTCTTGTGGGTGATGACATCAAGACCGCGTATATGCTGGAGAATTACGTCCACTACAAGCAGATCTTCCTCCCCTTCACCACCTTTGTCTACGAGACCGACAAGAACGGCGACGACGTGTATTACAAGCCGAGCGAGGATGACAAAGCGGTTGCGAGCGATAAGATCTTTTATAACACCTCCATGACTCCAAGCAGTGACACCGACAAAAACGGTGACACGGTCTACTATTTCTCCAACGGCAAGATCGCCTATAATACCGTCGACGGCATCCGCAAAAAGCTGACCGACGAGGACGGAAACTACAAAACGAGAGATCTCACCGACACCGAAAAGAAGGCGCTCAAGACAGAGCGCGATACGCTTCTCGCTGATCTGAAGGACTCCTCCAACGCAAAATTTGAGCAGACCCTTGCTTCGGTCTATGAAGCCAAGGATCTCGCCGCAGATCAGAACACCGACGGCTACTACATTCGCCGCTCGACCTACTCGGGTGCATCCGTCTACCTCAATGACGTCATCTCCGCGCTCGATGAAATGAAGGTGGGCGACGTCGGCATGGTCGAAAGCACGCACGGCTA
>JAFTJB010000107.1 GCA_017456625.1 Clostridia bacterium | reverse complement strand
TTGTTGTTGAGTCATAATGGTCTACTCCTTTTTTTATTTTGAATTTTGTTTTTCCTGTTGGTATTGCTTTTTGATTCCTGATTGCTACATTGACATCACCTCCTACTATTCCAAAGGAAAATTCAAGCTCGTTGAGCAAAACTTTTTTAACACCTCCTACTTTCTATGGCAATTTTTAAGGCGTTTGCACACCCTTGATTTGAAATTTTTTATCACCTCCTTCACTTATGTAAAAGAAGTTTTTTTGCACAACTGACCACCCTCGCAATAAAAATCTCACAAACTTTTTTCAACACCCCTCACTTGGTAGAGAGTGAGAACGCCATTTTTATGCAGTTCACGAAAAAATTTATTTTTCCTCTCAATAGGGAGATAAAGAAAAGAGCTTTTTTTACACGCGTCTTTGAAAAATTAACAAATCGTTTTTCAACACCCTCTCAAGTGATAGATAACGAAAACGCTATTTTCTGACGGTCTGAGAGAAAATAAAAAGCCGCTACATTCAGAACACCACAAAAATAGATATCCGATAAGATACTGTCAGATAATTTTTGTGTGCTCGCTATGTAACGGCTTTCGCCAAAGTGCGTGCACTTTTTAAAGATAATATTCAGTTGTATAAATAATATGTTTTCGGCAAATACTAAAATGGGAAAGTATTGCCATTTATGTTTGGGGCATGATTATACCATAACTTTTCCGGTTTGTCAAGGCACCTGTCACCATGACAGGTGGGGGCTATTTTGGGCACTTTTATTCGAACCCACAGGCAGTTCAACAAAGGCAGCCTTGAAAACCGTTTGCCTTCACGGGCGCGTGAGTTGGAATCTCACACCCTCCGCCACTAAGGATCAAGTTATAACGAAGCTTGGTCCTTTTTTTATTGAATATTTGTCGACTTTTGTTGCATTTTGTTAAATTTTATGTTATAATAAATTGTAAAATATGTATATTTGATTTTGACTTTTCGGGGGTGGTTCAGTTGAGTAAAAAGGCAACGCAAAAAAACAAAGAAATCAAATCCGACAACTTTCATCGTTGCTTTAGGGAATGGGTTTGCAATGTTGGAACAATACTCTTATATCTTGCGCTTTTCTTTTCATTATTCTTTGTATTTAAAGATTTTTCTTCGAGTGAAAACGCTGGATCAAAAGATATTGGAACACTGATTTGGGACTCAATCATTAGTGTGGTTTCTATAGCGATTGCAATTACTGATGCTTTGGCAGCATTTGTCCTTATAAAGTATAAAAAACATGCTTCTAAATTCAGAGTAATAGTACTAGCTTTTATTACATATTTCATCACTGTTTTCAATAATGTAGCAATACACTACCCTTTGCCTATTAGCATTACTGTTATTGCGAATACATTCGCCATAGTTGTGTGTATAGGTTTTCTTGTGTGTCTAGATACTCCCGTTAAAACCATTGAAAGTAAAGATGTTAAAATTAGTCATACTGAACGATTTAACAAACAAATACATGGTGCACTATCTAGTACAGATAATAAAAAACTTATTGCAATTCAAATGTATAAAATTAGAGTTTCATCGATACATATTGGTGGAGTAGAACAAATAGAATACCGTGTAAAATCAGGCGCGGAATTTATTCGTGATGGCAATGATATAAATAGTATTTCTGTTGTTACATATGTGTTGGAACGTAATATTGTTGATCAATTTCAAACAATTATGCACATATATCAAGAATATGTAACTAAGGGACAGGAGATCAAAAAGAAACAACTTCTTGAATTGATCAATCCTCAAATAGATGAATTGCAAAACAAACTTAAAACTATAGAAATTCAAAAACGAGAGGTAACAAAGGAAGATTGTTGTATTGCTCGTGTTTTAGTAATATATTTATCCATGAAACAAATACTAAATCCAGATCCAGAATCTCAAGTATCTCATGCGGATTATATTGGCGAGGTTCTGTTACACGACGGAGATTTGGATCTTTCTCCCGATACTGAAAATAAATTATTTACCATTGTTAGGACAGGCATTTTAGGAGCTGCACTTTTGGGAGAAAATGCACGACATGTTTTCCACTATAGAAAAGACGGATTAAAGCATGGAAGAAAGTATTGTGCTTCTTGTTTAGCCACATTAAATAATGCAGCAGAAGAAACAGCTGTAAATCAAGAAATGGATGTTTGTTTATTTACTGTTGAAGCAAACGAAAATGCTTCCATTCCAGGATTTGTAATTTCTAGCATCGCAAAAAGAGAGTCACTCATAAGTGATGTTTTGAATAAATATAGAATAGAAGGGGGAGATAATTAATTATGACGAAAAGCAGATGGCTAAAAATCAACTCGCCAAGTGGAGACAACTCAAAAAACATGTTGGCCGTAGTTGAGACTATAGAAAATGCAGAAATCAAGACCATAGATGGACAGACCTATGTAAGATTTGTTGTCGTTACAAGCAAATCCTCCAAATCTACTCGAAAGCGTTTTCTGTTTAATGTTTTCAAAAAAGAGTCTAATTCTTCGGCTATGGAGGAAGACGGTCGTCATTATTGCGCAATTATGCTAAAATAATGCGTTGCAATTGATTTAAAAGCGGGAGTACGATGTTGGACTATTATCATCGTGCTCCTTTTTCTATAATATTCATATGCCACTCCGATTTCTGCGTATTCTTAAACGCCTTATCGGTGGCGAGGTAGTTAATAATGCTATGTTTTGATATGTAGTATTTACCCATAATATTCACGGCGTATATGTATTTTCTCTGCACGTACCGAAGGACTGTTCTTCGGTGGTAGCCTGTCAGCTCGGCAACCTCGTCTACGGTGAGTGTGTCGGGTACGGCAGAAAGAAGATCCTCGAGCATTTCCTTGAACCGTGCTCGCTCCTTACCACGGAGCTTATAATTCGTATCATCAAAATAACCCCCACAGTCCGAGCCTTGCGACTCGGTTCTGCGAGGGTTATTTGTCTTTTTGGCGTTGAATATACCGACGGGGATTTCCTTCCGCTTCTCTCGTTCGCTTTTAGCCATGTAGGCGAGAACATCCTCCTTTCTGATAGAATATTTGTGCGTAGGTGTGTTACGGATTTCGCACGGAATGATGCCGTTTTGCAGCATCCATGCCGCCTTGCGTTTGCTGATGTGGAGCATCTTGTAAAGCTGCTCCAAGGAGATGATCTCGCCGTTTTTCATTTTGTTATTTCCTTTATTTCGTGTAATATTTAATCTCCAAAGTTGAGGAATATCCACTTTCGGGAGAATAAATAACAACATCGCCGTGTTTCATGCATTGACGCATGGCATTACACACCATAGGGTATCTTTTCTTTAGCTTTAAGCCATTGTGTACATCACGAGCAACGATTGTGATACTTGACTCACCTTTGCTACGCGCATCTTCTATGAGCTGATTAATATAAAACCTAATAGCTTCTGTTGTCATTTTTTTCTCCTTAGGTTCGGGGGTGTTTGTGCTGATTTCTATATCCCAATCGTCGTCGAAGGCATCATCTTCATCAAACACCCCTTCTTGAATGAGTCTTTTTTCCATTATCTTGACTCGCTTCTCTAAGATTTTTACTTTTGCCAATAATTCTACAATAATAGTATCGTAATTCATAGAATTCTACCTCTTTTTTGATTATTCTACCATGCACGATAGAATTTGTCAATAGAATTTTAGAATTTTGATAGAATTTTGGTAGAATTTTTTAGATTGTGCTACTCTGTATCTTCAGTATTGATGCTGAGTACGCTTTCTATGGCTCTGCCGGCTTCGCTCTTGGCGTTGGCATCGAGGTGGGAATAAATGTCTGCCGTTGTGCTCATATCTGGTGATGAGGTAGTTAATGATGCTCTGCTTTGAATGAAGAGCTTACCAATGATAAAGAACGGCAGGCGCCGCAGCGCCTGCCGTTTGGTTGTATCGGGATCAATTGACGTAATGCTCAAAGCCGTCACATGCGACAACGTAGGGGAAGTCGAAGGAAACCTTGTGCTTTTGGAGCGAGTTGAAGTTGTATTCACCGAGATGGGAGAAGATGAGGAGCTTGGTGTCCACGCCCTTGAGGATCTTTGCAGCCTCGGTGGGATGCAGGTGGACGAGCTCGGAGACGATGAGATCGAAGTGCTTCTCGAGGGCGACCTTCGGGAAATCGTGAAAGTCATAGGCGAGGTCTCCCGTAAAGAGCACGCGCTGACCCTCGTCGGTCTCGACCATGTAGGCATAGCTCGGGGTATTCGCACCGCAGTGCTCGGTACGGATCGCCGTGATGCGGATGCCGTAGTTGTCGTAGAACAAGCCCTCCTTGACGGTGTAGGGATGGAACTGCGAGTTGTTCTTGACGTTTGCCCAGTGGTTGAGGCGTTCAATGCCGCTCTCCTCGGGGAAATAGCAATCAAGATCCGCCTCCTTGTGGTACCAAAGGCTGTTCGCAATCGTGGGGAGCTCTGCGGTATGATCTCCGTGCATGTGCGTGATGAAAATGGATTTCACGCGTGTGATCGGAATACGGTAATTGTAGAGGAGATAGATGACGGGCGCACCCGCATCGATGAGAAATCCGTTGCCGTTATGCTCAAAGTAAACGGACGTGCAAAAACGTCTGATCTCGGGGTGTCCGTGGCTGGTTCCCAAAAATAAAAGCTTCATTTTGTATTCTCCTTTTTGGTATAAGAATGCGGATCCTGGATCCTACCATCATTATACTTTTTTTTTGCGAAAAGGCAATAGCATTTTTTTGGAAAAAGATAGCAAATTTTTGGGCTTTCCGATGTATTGTTGACATCCTGCCTCGTTTGTGATATAATAGGGTGATATTTTAACAGGAAAGGAACACACAACGATGGATAAAAAGAAATTGATTTTGCGTATCGTGCTCATCTCCCTTGCGGCGATCCTTGCCGTGGGTGTGATATGGGGACTTGTGCTTCTGATCGAATACCACACGCTTGACGACACGGGTCTGCCTCGCATTGAGGTGACGACCGCGGGCGGCGCGGAGATCCTCTCCAAGGAGGATTACGTGGACTGTACCGTGACCGTGAGCGGTGCTGAGGCGGAATTCTGCTTTGAAAACGCCGAGGCGGGCATTCGCGGACGGGGAAACGACACCTGGACGCACTATCCCAAAAAGCCTTACCGCATCAAATTTGAGGAAAAGACCTCTATGCTTGGTGAGAAGAAGAATAAGAGCTGGGTGCTCTTGGCGCTTTACAACGATTTCTCTCTGACTAAGGATCGTTTGGCATTCGGCATGGCGGACGCGCTTGAGGGCGATGCCTTCGTGCCGTCCTATCATTACGTCGAGCTTTATCTCAACGGAGAATACAACGGCATCTATCTTTTGACCGACCAGGTGGACGAAAACAAGGGACGTACCGAGGTCAAGGAGGATTTCGAGGAGACCGACGTTGCGGTACCCTTCCTTGTTGAATTGGATTCCCGCGCGCCGAGCGAGGGCGTTGAGGGTGTGGATTGGTTCTGGGTGGGAGGACACTCCTATGCGGTCAAGTACCCCGAGGCGGACGAGAGATACACCGACGAGCAGTTCAAATACATCGAAAATTACGTCAAGAAGGTCGACGAGCTTTGCCGTCGCGAGAATGTGACGGTAGCGGAGCTCGCGGAATATATCGACGTGCAGAGCTTCATCGATTTCTACCTCATCCAAGAGGCAATGGGTCAGCCCGAGATCAACTGGAAGTCTGTTTACATGAGCAAAACCAAGGACGGAAAGATGATCATGGGTCCCGTTTGGGACTTTGACTGGGCGGCAACGGGACCTTATGTCGGCTCCGAGGCAGGGAAGTATGAGGACATGACAGATGGCTTCCGCTCGCAGGACAACTGGTTTGACGCGCTTTACAAGGGCTCTGCAGAGTTCCGCGCCGCGCTCTCCGCACGCTGGAGTGAGGTGCATCCCAAGCTGCTTGCCGCCATCGGTCAGGTGGAGGCAGAGCGCGATCTGATCACGCGTGCCGCGCGCCGCGATCGCTTGCATTGGCATTGGTATCGCCTCGGCGGCTCCTATGAGAGCGCTTTGGACGATACGCTGGAGTGGTGCCGCGCACGCATTACATGGATGGATTCGGTTCTGTAATTTAAGAGGCAAGCAATGGATTCCTTTATTTTCGCGGTCAACGCGGTCGCGCCCATCGTACTGATCGTCGCGATCGGCTACGTGCTCAAAAAAATCAAGATGATGACCGTTGACTTCGCAAAATCGGCAAACAAGCTGGTCTTTCATCTCTTTTTGCCCGTCATGCTCTTTCTCAACGTCTACAAGATCGAGGATCTTGGGGGAATCGACCTCGGATACGTGCTTTACACGGTCATAGCATTGCTCGTCATTTTCGGTGCTTCGATCCCCGCGGTGATGTGCGTGGCAAAGAAAAAGGAACGGAGAGGCGCGCTTTTGCAGGCGGCGTTTCGTTCCAACTACGCGCTCATCGGCATTCCGCTCGCGCAATCGCTTTTTGGAGAGGAGGGCGCAACCGTTGCAACACTGCTTTCTGCCATCGTCATTCCCGCGCTCAATATCCTCGCGGTGGTAAGCCTGACGGTCTTTCGCGGTGACGGAGGGAAGCCGAGCGTGGGCAAGATCCTTTTGGGCATCGTCAAAAATCCTTTGATCGAGAGCGTGGTAGCGGGACTTTTGGTGCTTGGCGTGCGCGCGATCCTTGTCCGCACGGGTGTGGAGTTCCGTCTGTCCGATCTCGCTCCCGTCTATAAGACTCTGCAAAATCTATCCAACCTCGCAACCCCGCTGGCACTTTTGTGCCTCGGTGCGCAGTTTGAATTTTCCGCGGTGAAGGAGTTAAGGCGAGAGATCCTTTTCGGCACGCTCATGCGGACGGTCATCGTGCCCGTGCTCGGTGTCGGTACGGCGTTCGTTCTTTTTCGCAATTCCTTTACGGGAGCGCACTTTGCGGCGTTTGTGGCGGTCTTCGCAACCCCCGTTTCGGTCTCCAGCGTTCCCATGGCGCAGGAGATGGGGGGAGACAGCACGCTGGCGGGTCAGCTCGTGGTCTGGACGACGCTGGTTTCGGCATTTTCGGTCTTTCTGATTTCCTTTTTCCTGCGTGCCGTTGGCGTGTTCTGATTTTTTCTCTTTCTCATTGACAAACGACACGGAATATGCTATAATGACAAAAGCATTTGCCACAGAGAGGTAGTTACAATATGATTTGCGATACAATTTTGGATGCGATGGGGCATACGCCGATCATCCGTCTGCATCACATGGTGGGACCCGATGATGCGGAGATCCTCGTAAAGTTCGAGGGGCTCAACGTCGGCGGCTCCATTAAAACGCGTACGGCGTTCAATATGATCCGTGATGCGGAGGAGCGTGGGCTGATCGGTCCCGATACCGTCATCGTCGAGCCGACGAGCGGCAATCAGGGCATCGGCTTGGCTCTGGTGGGCGCGGTGCGCGGCTATCGGGTCAAGATCATCATGCCCGATTCGGTCAGCGAGGAGAGACGCAAGCTCGTAGAGCATTACGGAGCGGAGGTCATTCTGGTTCACGATAACGGAAACATCGGTCTTTGCATCGAGGAGTGCCTTGCAAAGGCGCTCAAAATGCGTGACGAGGATCCCAACGTCTTTGTCCCTCAACAGTTTGAAAATCCCGCAAACCCTGCCATTCAGCGCTCTGCCACTGCGGCGGAGATCCTTGAGCAGGTAAACGGACCGATCCACGGCTTCTGCTCGGGCATCGGTACGGGAGGAACCATCACGGGAATCGGAGAGGTGCTCAAGGAGGCAAATCCCGATATGACTATTTGGGCGGTCGAGCCCGAAAACGCGGCGATCCTGTCGGGAGGCTCCATCGGTACGCACGTGCAGATGGGCATCGGCGACGGTGTCATCCCCGTCATCCTCAATCAGAATATCTATAACGACGTTTGCATCATCAAGGACGAGGAGGCACTGCAGGCTTCCAAGGATCTTGCCTCCAAGGAGGGCATCATGTGCGGCATCAGCAGCGGTACCAACGTAGCCGCCGCGATGCGCCTCGCAAAGCTCCTCGGCAAGGGCAAGACCGTTGTCACCGTCCTCCCCGATACCGCCGAGCGTTATTTCTCCACTCCTTTGTTTGAATGACTGTAATAATGAAAGAAAGCCCTCTCGCGGAGAGGGCTTTCTGCACGATCCCCCCTCACACGAAAACGTGTGAGGGGGGATCGTGTTGCGGTAGGGTCTTGAGGGAGAGAGGGGCATGGGGAGAGGGTGAACTTCTCCCTAAGAAGTTCCCCCTTTTCCCATTCCCGTTTTCTCCCTCAAGACCTTACCGAAATTCCGTCACGCCATCCTCAAGGTAGACGTGTGTACGGAGGATCGAGTAGGTCTCAACGGCGGGATCACCGACGAGAAGAGGCAGTCTGTCGCGCGCGGCTTTGACGAGCAGCTCGGGATTGAGGTGATCGGCGGTGCCTGCGCGGAGGACCGTGCTGACGCGAATACGATCGGGAGCGGCGGGGTCATAGACCGCACGGAGCTTTTTGATCATGGGAACGATGTCGATCTCCTTGTCGCCCGACTTGGACTTCTTCGTCACACAGACGGGAGAGGAGGCAAAGAGCGCTTCCATAGCCTGCGCGAGGTCAGCGGAGGCATTTTCAAGGTGGAATTCCATCTCATATTTCGCCCAACCGATGTCCTGTACCTTGGAGTCGGTCTCGTAGGCATCGTAAACACGCATTTCGTCGGTCAGCTCGCGGTTGAGTCGAGCCTTGACCTCCTCGGGCGGCATATCGCGCTCCAGACGAAGATCGATAAACTCACATTCACTCTCCGTTCCCACCGAGAGCGGCAGACCGAAGATGACCTTGGCGTGCGGATTGAAGCCCTTGGTGTACCACATGGGGATCTTGGCACGGACGAGCACGCGGGAGAAGGTGCGCTGAAGATCAAGATGCGAGATGTATTGCAGGTCGCCTACCTTGCGGAAGCGGATGCGAACGGTTTTGGGGGATTCGAGGAAGGGGTATTCGGTCTCCTTTTTGGGAGTCGCGACGGGAGCGGGCGCATCCGTGGGAGATGCCTTTTCGCAGCCGGGGCAGATCGCGCGGACACCGCCGAGCTTGTTGGCACCGCAGGCACTGCACTTTTCGCGGCAGTTGGGCGTGGTGGCGGCGGCATAGGCACGCGCTTGCTCGCGCAGGAAGAATTCCTTCGAGACACCGCAATCGATCACATCCCAAGGCAGGATCTCATCGTTGCCGAAGCGGCGGTTCGCGTAGAAGGCGGGATCGATGCCCGTGCGGCGGAATACGTCGATCCACCTATCGTAGTCGAAATACTCGTCCCACGCGTCAAAGCAAAAGCCCTCCTTGCAGGCAAGCTCCAAAGCATCCGCCAGACGGCGGTCGCCGCGCGCGAGCACAGCCTCGATGTGCGAGGTCTTTGCGTCATGGTGCTGATAGCGGACGTGACGGCTTTGGATCTTGGATTTAAGGTATTCCTGCTTCTCTGCGAGCATTTCCATGGTATCCTGCGCCTCCCATTGGAAGGCGGTAAAGGGCTTGGGAATGAAGCACGCCACGCTGATGGTGACCTGAACGGGGCGCTTTTTGTTGCGGTTGGGGTTGGCATAATATGCCTCCACCACGGTTTCGGCGAGCTTGGCGATGCCCTCGATGTCGTCGAGCGTTTCAGTGGGCAGACCGTTCATAAAATAGAGCTTAACGGCGTTCTTGCCCGCGTCAAATGCGACGTTGACGGCTCGGAGCACGTCGCTTTCCAACACGTTTTTATTGATGACGTCGCGGAGTCTCTGCGTACCCGCCTCGGGCGCGAAGGTCAGGGAGGAGGAGCGCACCGACTCAATGCGGCGCATCAGATCCTTGTTGAAGTTGTCTACGCGGAGAGAGGGGAGAGAGAGCGAGACCATGTTGTCGTCGGTCCAGGAGAGGAGCTTGTCGCAGAGCGGCTCAAGATCGGTGTAATCGCTGATGGAGAGCGAGGAGAGCGACATCTCCTCGTAGCCCGTTGCGCGGAAGAGCTGCTTTGCCTGCTCGTTGAGCACGTCGGGAGTCTTTTCGCGGACGGGACGGTAGATCATACCCGCCTGGCAGAAGCGACAGCCACGCGCGCATCCGCGGTAGACCTCAAGCATGATGCGGTCATGCACCGTTTCGATGTAGGGCATGACGAGACGGTCGGGGAAGTAGACTCGGTCAAGATCCTTGATGATCTGCTTGGTGACCTGTGTGGGAATATCGTCGTAGATCGGCGTGATGGCACGGATGGTGCCGTCCTCCTTGTAGGTCACGTCGTAGAGAGACGGAACGTAGACACCGGGGATAGTCCTTGCCGCCTCGTGGAGGAAGTTCGCGCGGGTGTATCTGCCCTCGTCCTTCATTTGGATGTAAAGACGGACGATCGAGGGGAGCATTTCCTCGCCCTCACCGATATTGAAGAGATCGAAGAAGGGGGCGATGGGCTCGGGATTGTAGGCGCAGGGACCGCCGCCGATGACCAGAGGCGCATCCTCACCGCGATCCGCCGCACGGAGCGGAAGATGCGCGAGATCGAGCATATTGAGCACGTTGGTGTAGCTCATCTCGTATTGGAGCGTAAAGCCAATAAAATCAAATTGATCCAGCGTGTCACCGCTCTCAAGTGCCGTGAGCGGAAGCGCGTGCTTTTTCATCTCCTCCTGCATATCTGTCCAAGGGTCGTATACGCGTTCGCACCAGATGTCGTCGTGCGAATTGAGCGAGCCGTAGAGCAGGCGCATACCGAGGTTGGACATGCCGATCTCATAGGTGTCGGGGAAGCAGAAGGCGAAGCGCGCCTTGACGTTCTTTTTGTCCTTGATCGTTTGTCCGTACTCACCGCCCGCGTATCTTCCGGGCTTGGAGATGGATTTGAGGATCGTGGATGACGGTCTCTTTTGTTTGTTGTTCATGATGATTACCTTGCTTTGCTTTTTTATGGGGATTTGTTGGGCGGATCAGCGATCCAGCTCGCTGTCGGAGAGCGAGATACGAGCGGAAAGGAGTGCCAAGGTACTGCAGACGGATTGATAGAGCGCGATTACGGCGGGGGTGTAGGAGCCGCTGCGATCCAGCAGGAGCAGAATGACCGAGAGGGCGGCACCCGCGATCGATGCGGCGATCTGAAGGAAGAAGCCACGGCGGCGTACCGCACGGATCACCTTTGCCGCGTGGAGCGGAAGGGCTATGTCACGGCGGCGACCGAGCGCGACCGCACCCGTATCCACCACGTCCTGCGGAGCCTCTGCCTCAAAGCGACCGGGACGTACCACCGAGACGGGTTCGTCGGTGGGTCTGCTTGCTTGCAGAAATTCGTCGGTGAGATTGGGATCGTAGGAATGAATGGCAACAACGGTGCCGTCGCCCGTGAGCATCGCGAGTGTGTCCTCAAAGTCGGGATCGGAGGTGTAGCGGATCTCGTAGCAGAGACGGAGTACACCGTCGATCGCAACGTACATGGGGCTTGTGTGCTTGGTGCGGCGCTTTTCCACGTCGGTGCTTTCCGTCGGGACGTGAATACCGCTGCTTTGCAAAAACTCGGTGCTGCCGAGCAGAATGTGCGATTTGGAATCCACCACGGCCTCAAGTCCCGCTTCGGTGATGCGGAGGAAGGAGACGGGGGGATCTGCGAGATAGGAGCGTGACGAATTGAGTCCAAGTCCCTCAAGCGTTCCGCCGAGCTTGCGGAAGACCACCTCGGCAAGACGGATATCCTGACGGAACTCGTCTCCGTCGCGAATGGCGATCTGTGCGTGTTTTTTCGCGGTATAGAGGTCGGTATCGGTAAAGATCACGGTCTGATCCTCCGCGTATTCTGCCGCCGCCTCCTCACCAATGAGCGCGCAGTTGCGCTTTTCCAGCACTGCGTTGGCGCGATGGAGAGGATAGAAGAAGGTAAAGATTGCGGATGCGGGAACGGAGAGCAAAAATCCCGTCGCGAAGGCGGTCATGGCATCCCCGATCGAGGGACGGCCGAGAGCTGTGACAAAGGCGAGCAGGAGTGCCCATCCGAAGGAGGAGCCGATGAGGATGGAGAGCTCGAGCGCGGCGTGCTCCAGGGCGTTTACGCGGCGGAAAAAGCCCGTGGTCTGACCCGTGCGGCGCACGCGATAGAAGTTCTCCTCGATCTCGTCGTTGATGACCTTGACGATCCTGTTGCCTCGGAGAAGCTTTTTCTTGTGGGGAGCAGCTTCCTCCAAAACGGTCTTTTCGGTCTCGACCGAGAGGATGCGGAAGGCGCGGATCTCGCCCGTGATGCGGAATACGTCGCCAAGCGCGAGCGCAAAGAGCAGAAGCGCGGACAAAAAGCAGACGGGAACGGGAAGCACAACACCCGGGAGCAGCCCAATGAGCGAATAGAAAACGGCAACCGGGATGGCTACGGATGCGATGGAATAGGGCGTTGGCGTAAAGCGGATAAGACTGCGCGCGCCCGCGTAAAGAGGACGGTAGGAGAGTGCTCCCGCAAGCCCGAGACAGAGCAGAGCAAGGATGGGGAGCAGAATGGGATAGGACGTGTCAAAATCCGTGACGGCAGTGCCGAGCAGGGAGGGAAAATCCAGAAAGAAGAGAACGACGGAGAGGAGCGCTGTAAGCAGCACGCGGCGGAGAAGCTTGTGGCGATCGGTTGCGTATGCCGCACGGATCTCCTCGTTTTGCTTGGTGCTGATGTATTCCTCGCCGCGATAGCCGAACGCGGTGCGGTAGTGACGGCGCTCGGATTGACTGTTGCGGCGCAGATGCTCGCAACGGAGCTTTTTCATGGTCTCGTAGCCCACCAAGCGTCCCAGCTCGTTCTCGTAGCCGAGCTCGAACAACATGGTCACGTCCTCCTCGGAGAGGCCGCTGCGACGGTGGATCAGATCAAGCACGGGGATGTCCTCCTCGGGGAGCTTTGCCTTTTGCGCGCGGCGCATACGGAAAGCGGAGGTGCGCGCCTTGGGGGCTTCCTCGGTCGTGAATTCGGGCTGATCCTCGGGCACGATCTCGGAAATAGTTTCCTTTTGCGCAAGCAGCTCCTCGGCGCGAACGAGCTCCTCGTTCTCCAATTCAAGCGCTTCGTGGAGCGTTTCGTCCACCGTCACCTTTTGCACGGTCTTGCGGCGGGGAGCGGCGGCTTTTTTGCGTGGAGCGGGTGCTTTTTCGGGCGTGGTGCTTTTGGAGGAGGGCGATTTGACAGAGGTCTTTTTCGCGGTCGGCTTTTTGACCTTTTCAAATTCTGCGGGGGCATCCTTTTTGTCGGACGGCTCCTCTTTTTTGATCAAAAATTCATTTTCCGATGCTTTTGGCATACTCACCGAGGCGCGTGAGGCACGCTTTGCGGGAGTCGCTTTTTCGGTAGCTTCAACGTTCGTATCTTTCTTTTGCATAGCTTCAACAGTAACGGTGTGCGTCGGCAGAGGCTCGGCGCCTCGGAGGGTAGGGCGAAGCGGCGCGGTGGCTCTCTGCGGACGTATGACGATGGGCTCTGCGGCAGTGCCGTGAGCGGACGGACGAATGATATGCGCGTCGGGGTCGGTGCGTTTGACCACCTTTGGCGCGGGGGAGGGCTTGATCACGATGCGGTCGGATTCTTTCTTTGGCTTGGCAAAGTCGAATTCGCTTGATCTGCGGGGGAGGGAGACCGATGCCTCGCGAAGGGGAGGCGCGGTGACGGGAATCTCGCGAACGCGCACCTTCACCGTTTGCACCTTCTTTTCGTTTTGCGTGATCGGTTCCTCAACGCCCTCGATGGGCTTTTCTACAGTTTCAATCGGCTCTTCAACAGACTCGATCGGTTCTTCTATAGCCTCAACGGGCTCTTCGATGACCTCAACGGGCTCTTCAATAACCTCGACGGGTTCTTCGATGACCTCAACGGGTTCTTCGATGACCTCAACGGGTTCTTCGATGACCTCAACGGGTTCTTTGATGACCTCAACGGGCTCTTCAATAACCTCAACGGGCTCTTCAATAACCTCAATCGGTTCTTCAATAACCTCAATCGGCTCTTCGTTGACCTCAATCGGTTCTTCAATGACCTCGATCGGTTCTTCAATGACCTCGATCGGTTCTTCGACGACTTCAATCGGTTCTTCTACAACCTCGACCACCTCCTCTGTGGGGGGCTCGGGCTCTTTTTTCTTTGGCGAGCGGCGGCGAGGCTTCTTTTCGGGCTTTGGTTCCTCGATCGTGGGCTCGGGCTCAATCAAGGTCTCTTCCTCGATTGGAGGCGTTTCCTCAACCGTTTCCTCCACGGGGGCCTCCGCGCTCTCCTCAACCACTTCCTCGGTTGGCGATTCTATGATCTCTTCAATAGATTCCTCAACCGTTTCTTCCGTTGCTTCTTCGATCGGCTCTTCGGCACGCTTGGATGCCTCCTGCGCCGCCTTTGCCTCATCCAAGGTCTCACGGACCATGCTCAAAAATTCACTGTCGCTGTCATCCTTCCGTGCGCGCTTTTTCGGCTTTTCGACTTTTTCCAGCCTGTCCTTGCCGAATTTCGCTTCCAGCTTTCGCAGCATCTCGTTGATCGCCGATTTCGTGTATTGCTTGCGTTCCATGCTCCGCAAAACCTCCTTTCAAGTAAATTGGTCGGTCGTTTTTTATTCCTTGTGGTGCTGACGTGCGATCTCCGCTAAGAGGACCGCCGCGGCGGTGGAGACGTTGAAGGAATTGACCTTTCCGTACATGGGGATGGAAACGGTCGCGTCGCAGAGCTTTTTGACGAGCGCGGATACGCCGTTGCCCTCACTGCCCATCACAAGGGCGCAGGGACCCGAAAAATCCGTGCGGTAGAGGCTTTCTCCGCCTGCCTCTGCGGCATAGACCCATACGCCTTGCTCCTTGAGAGCTTCGACGGTAGATGCGATGTTTGAAACCTTTGCAACGGCAAGATGCTCGATCGCGCCTGCGGATGCCTTGGTGACCAGCGGGGTAAGACCTGCCGCGCGACGCTTGGGGATGATAAGTCCGTGTGCGCCGCAGCACTCGGCACAGCGGATGATGGCACCGAGGTTGTAGGGGTCGGTGATACCGTCGCAAATGACGATGAGGGGTGCCTCACCGCGCTCCTTGGCAATGTCAAGGATGTCATCAACGGAGCAATATTCCTTTTCTGCGGCGAAGGCGATCACACCCTGATGGGGCGCGTAGCCTGCGGTCGCGTCGAGCTTGCTTTTGTCGGTCTCGATGACGGGAATGCCACGCTCGATCGCTTGTGCGACCAGAACGACGATCGATCCCGTGCGCTCGCCCTTCTGTACGAGCAGCTTGTCAATCTCGCGACCCGAGCGGAGCAGCTCGCGGACGGCGTTTCTGCCGATAACGGCGCCGTTTTCGTATGTACCGTGGATGCCCTCGCTCTCACCCTCACGCTCCTGTGCGGGAGCGGGGCGAGCCTCGCGGCGGGGCTTGTCCCGGCGGTCACTGCGGTCGTTTTTCTTGTATTTTTTCGTCTCCATTGCATAATCCTCTTAATTAAGAATAATATTATATTTTATTATAGCATATAATTTAAGATTTGTGTAGAGCTTTTTGCAAATTCTCCGAATTTCGTTCGACCGAAAACGACTTGCGAGGGAACAGATATGGAGAGGAGGGGGACTTTTTTAGGAAAATCTTTCCCAAGCAAATGGGGGAGCCCACCTCTTTTTTAAAGTTTTCGCCCGCCTTTTTCAAAAGGCGGCACGATCCAACGCGTGTGCGTTGGTCGCGCGTCGCAACGCGCGAAATCCTCACCCCTCCAAAAGCGCCACGAGGGGGGATTTTCGGCGAAGCCGAAAGGGGGGAACACACAAGTGGGGGTTCCCCCTTTTTTTCTTACTCGGTGTTAAATCATCGGCGCGGCGGATAAATCGTTGATGCTGCCGAGCGTGTCAAAAAACGCTTGGAGCATCGTGTGTATCCTCTGCGTATCAGATGCTTATATTATGGCACAAAGATGGCGAAAAGCGATGACTTTTGCAAAAAAATGATCGAAAAACATTGACGGGGCGCATCGAAAGGAGTATAATAAACACGACCAATTTTTTGAAAAAAGTGAGAGAAAAATGAAACCTTCAATGTTCAAGCGCTTTGTTTCTTATTACGGACCTCACAAGGGAATGCTGACTTTGGATATGCTCGCTTCGTTGCTCATTTCGGTTATCGGTATGGTCTATCCCATCGTGACCAACAAAATGCTCAACGAATACATTCCGCAAAAGATGTACTCGACCATTGTGGTGGCGGGTTGCATCGTACTGGGACTTTACGTTTTGCGCCTTCTGTTGCGCTATTTCGTGCAGTATTACGGACACATCATCGGTGTCAGGATGCAGTCGCAGATGCGGCAGGATCTGTTTGCGCACCTGCAAAAGCTTCCGTTCCGCTTCTATGATAATCACGAGACGGGACGGATCATGACGCGCATCACCAGCGACCTGTTTGAGGTCTGCGAGCTGGCGCACCACGGTCCCGAGAATCTTCTCATCAGCTCGGTGATGATCCTGCTTTCCTTTATCTACCTTGCTACCATCGATTGGATCCTCACGCTCATCATTTTTGCCTGCGTGCCGATCCTGCTCGTGGTCACGATGCACTACAGAAAGGCAATGACCCGCGCGTTTGACGACCGCAGAAAGAGCAACGCGACCATCAATGCGGCGGTGGAGAGCAGCGTAACGGGCATCCGCGTGACCAAGGCGTTCACCAATTCCAAGGCAGAGGTCGAAAAATTCCGCGTGGGCGATGAGGAGTTTGTCGATTCCTCCAAGCGCGCCTACGATGCCATGGCAAAGTTCCACGCCTCCACTTCCTTTGTGACCGACGTTTTTAACGTTTTCATCCTCATCGCGGGCGGACTCTTCCTTTACGCGGGCAGAATCTCCTTCGGTGATTACTCGACCTTCATCGTGTCGGTCAATCTGTTTATCAACCCCGTCAATATGCTCATTCAATTTATGGAGCAGTTCCAGAACGGTGTCAGCGGCTTCCGTCGTTTTGTGGAGATCATGGACGAGGAGCCCGAGGCGGAGGATCCCGAGGCGATCGAAATGAAGGGCGTTGCGGGTGAGATCGAATTCCGAAATGTCACCTATGCCTACGAGGATGCCAAGGAGGTGCTCCACAACGTCGATCTTCGCTTGGAGAAGGGCAAAAAGCTCGCGCTTGTCGGTCCCTCGGGTGGCGGTAAGACCACGCTCTGCCATCTGCTTCCCAATTTCTATCACCTTGGTGAGGGAGACGGCACCATTCTCATTGACGGCACCGATATCCGCAAATTCACGCTTGAGTCGCTCCGTCGCAACGTCGGAATCGTTCAGCAGGATGTTTTTTTGTTCGTTGGAACGATCCGTGATAACATCCTCTACGGTCGCCCCGATGCTACCGAGGAGGAGATGATGGAGGCGGCACGTCGCGCCAATATCCACGATTATATCATGACTCTTGAAAAGGGCTACGACACCGAGATCGGTGAGCGCGGTGTGAAGCTTTCGGGTGGACAGAAGCAGCGCATCAGCATCGCGCGCGTCTTTTTGAAGGATCCCGCCATTCTGATCCTCGATGAGGCGACGAGTGCTTTGGATAACACCACCGAGGTGCTCATTCAGCAGGCACTTGACGAGCTTTGCCGCGGGCGTACGACGCTTGTGGTGGCGCACCGTCTTTCCACCATTCGCAACGCCGACGAGATCGCGGTGGTGATGGAGGGCAGGATCGCGGAGCGCGGCACGCACGAGGCGCTCATGGCGGCGAACGGCACCTACCGCTCGCTCTACGCGCTCCAATTCCGCGAGAACGATCTGGTTGAGTAGTGCGAATATATTCATTTGTATGAACGGACCGGTGTCAACGTGCCGCTCCGATTAGTCGCCTTTTGTGCAGTGCGAACAATTACCACGATAGTAAAAACAGTGCGTCATCCTGAGCGAGGGAAGAAATTCTGACCGAGTCGAACTTTCGCGCAATGAGGGACGAATGGAGCGAAAGCGCAAGATGCGAAGCATCGAAGCGGGATCTACTGAAAGATCTTGCTGACTTGCCAAATGAATGTTACTTTTCTATGAAAGGGTTGGCAAAACTTGTTTGTAGATCTCACTTCGGCGTACCGCCTCGTGGTTTTGCTCCGTTTGTACCAAACTGCGCAAAACTTCGACTTCGGAAGGCAATTGCTTGCAATTGCCTTCCTTCGCTCAAGATGACGCACTGTTTTTACTATCGTGGTAATTGTTCGCACTGCACAAAGGGCGACTATTCGTAGCGGCACGTTGCCGCCGTAAAAAAGGGGACAGGGAGCATGAAGCTCTCTGTCCTTTTTGTTGTCACATATCGGGGGATCAGCTATAGAATTTGTGATTTCCGATGGTGAATTGGTAGGTGCGCGCGCGGTCGATCCAATGCGACGTGGCGATCCTCGGGTTGTAGAAGAAGAGGATCTCGTCCGAGAGCGTGTAGCCCTCGAGGCAGATCTTCGCGGCGATCGTCGCGGAGGCGGTCGGCTTGCGGTAGATGCTTCCCGAGGAGACGGGGGAGAACTGCGTGCCGTGCTTGCGATCGAAGATCACACCGTAGACCGTATTGGGGTAGGCGGGATCCTTGAGGCGATTTAAGACGACGTTGCCGACTGCGATCTGACCGCGGAAGGGCTCGCCGCCCGACTCGGCGGAGATGATCCGCGAGAGCCAGTAGACGTCATCCGAATCATAGGATGCCCACGCGACAGCGGGTGTACCTACGGGAGAGGTCACCTCGGTCGAGCGTGTATCCGCATTCCATGAAAGCGTGGCGTTGAAGGCGCGCGTAAGCGGACGGATCGGCACGTAGAGGGTGCCGCCGAGATTGAGGATCTCTTGAACGGTATAAAAGTAATGCCCGTTTGCGGTGATGTAGAGTGCGCCTGTTTGCGCGTAGATCGTCAGATCGTCGGTCTTGACGGTTGCGGTGTTGGTGGCACCGTTCCACGAGACGTCGCATTCATCAAAGAGATAACAGAACTTGCGGAGCGGTACGTAGGTGACCGAATTGATCAGCGCGCATTCGCCCGCAAGGATCTCCTCGCCGTCCAAATACACGCGCGTCGTCTGTGACCCTGCGGGAAGTGCAGGTGCGGCGGCGGCTCCGATGATCCCGACAACTCCCAAAAGCAGGGATACTGCGAGAAAAAGCGCGAGCCTTGCCGTGCGGCGCGATGAGATTTGGTTCATTGGCATATTCCTTTCTTTGCAGATTTCGGCAAGCTTTGGTGCCGATGCCTCTATTGTAACAAAAAGGAGGTGGCATATCAACCCACAAATATAGGTAGCGCAGGGGATGTCTTCCAACTCATGTGCCATTTTTTGTTGATAAGTCAAAATCTGCATAAAAATACCAAAAAAATACTTATTTTCCCCTTTTTTTTACCAAAAAAGGGAAAAAATGAGGAAAAACTCTTAAAAGCCTTGACAATTCTATCCAATTGTGATATAATGTGCGAGTATTCGCGATATATCTTTGCTTTCCCAATTTGCCGCGGTGCTCGACTGGCCAACTCAAATTCTCAGGGCTTGGTTTTTCTCGGGTACAGAATTCAATTACGGAGGTACCCGACGATGAATAACGGTACAGTAAAGTGGTTCAACGCGGAGAAGGGCTATGGCTTTATTTCCAATGACAACGGTGGCGACGACGTGTTCGTTCATTTTTCCGCCATCCAGGTAGAGGGCTTTAAAACTCTCGCTGAGGGACAGAAGGTTACCTTTGATACCGAACCCGATCCTAAGAACAGCGCAAAGCTTCGTGCAATTAACGTAGTACCTGCTGTTTGAGCACCACGGGATCAAAAAAAAGAGGATTACTTTTGAATGTGGGAAGTAGTCTTCTTTTTTTATGTTCGGAACAAAAAGCGGATCCGTAGACAAAACGGATCCGCTTGATTTTTTATGATATGGATCAATCCAGAACGGGCAGAGACCAAAGCGATGCAAGCCCGACACTCGAGAGTGCCGCATCCGCATCGGAGGCGGTCATGGGAGCCGACACGATGGCGAATTTGCCGTCGAGCATTGCCACCTCCTCGGTCTTGAGTGCTGCTTTTGCCTTTTCCGCGCAACGGGGACAGCCCTCGATGAGGAAGCAACGGCAGGCAACGTACTTGTCCGCGGGGGCAACGTCATCGGCGGTGGCGATCCGCCAAGCGGGGGATTTGCGCTCGTTCGCGCGGTTGGAGAGGATATCGATGATGTCCGCGACAACTGCGCTTGCCGTAGGGAGCTTGCCCGCGCCTGCACCGTAGAAGAGCGCGCGACCAAGCATATTCGCATCGACCAGAATGCCGTTGAAGACGCCGTCTACGTGGGAAACGGGGTTGGAGGCGGGAACAAGATAGGGAGAAACTCCTGCCCAAACCTTGCCGTCGATCTTTTCGGTGTGTCCGATGAGCTTGACAGCGCCGCCGAATGCCTCCGCAACTGCGGTGTGCTCTGCGGTAATGCCCGTAATGCCCTCGGTGGGGATGGAGTTTGGATCGAGCAGGACACCGAAGGAGAGTGCCGCCAGAATGACGGTCTTGCGCGCCGCGTCAAGTCCCTCTACGTCTGCTGCGGGATTTGCCTCAGCATAGCCCAGCACCTGCGCTTCCTTGAGAACGGTGGCAAAATCCAAGCCCTCGTTCTTCATTTTGGTGAGGATAAAGTTGGTCGTGCCGTTGAGAATGCCGCTGACAGCGAGGATCTCGTTGGAGGCAAGGTCGGTCTGCAGGGGACGGATGATCGGGATGCCGCCACCCACGCTTGCTTCAAAGAAATAAGATACCTTGTTTGCGCGCGCAAGCTCGAGCAGCTCCGCGCCGAAGGTGGAAACGACCTCCTTGTTGGAGGTGACCACGCTCTTGCCTGCCTCGAGGGCGGCACGGGTGAACTCGTACGCGGGGTGCGAGCCGCCCATCATCTCGGCAACGAGCAGAACCTCGGGGTCGTTGAGTATGATCTTGATATCGTGTACAACGCGGTCGCCCAAAGGATGCTCGGGAAATTCGCGCAGATCGAGGATATACTTGACGTTGACCTCCTCACCGCAGCGTGCCGCGATGAGCTTTTTGTTTTCTTCCAGGACCTCTGCGGTGCCGCTGCCGACCACGCCGAAGCCCAAAATTGCAATTTGCATCATAAAAAAGTGCCCATTCCTTTCCGAAAAAGCCTAATGCTTGGTGTATTGTCCCTATTATAACACATTCTTTCTCAAATTGCAAATAAAACTATTGAAAAAATGCAAATTTTATGGTACAATATTCGCAGACTCAAATCGGAGGTGCCTGTCCCAATGCGTTCGCAGATCGGAAGTATGAATAACGTCAAGATCTTTGTGCTGTACTTGATGAGAAATATCAATTATCCGCTTGATTACGTCACACTCAATGAGATCGTGATGCAGACCGATTACGTCATGTATCTCGACTTTGCGGTCGCCTTCCACGAGATGCTGGACGGCGGGCTGATCACGGAGGTGGAGCAAAACGAGCAGGGTGAGGGGCTGTACGCTGTTACCGACCGAGGCAGGATCGTCGCGGAGCAGCTCAAGAGTGATATCCTGCCCTCCATCCTCGAGCAGAGCCTCGGCGCGGCATTGCGTTACCTCGATTTCAAGCGCCGTGATATCAAGATCCGCTCGGACGCAAAGGCAAAGGCGGATCATACCGTGGACGTGACCCTGACCGTGACCGAGGCGGGACGCACGCTCCTTTCCACAACGGTCAACGTCGATTCGGAGCGCCGCGCGGAAATGATCCGCGAAAACTTTCGTGACCGCCCCGAGATCATCTATCGCGGTATTCTCGCGCTCCTCTCGGGTAAGATGGATTTTTTGTTTGATAAGTAAAATAAAAGGATTTTATAGGGGGAACTTTTCTCAAAAAGTTCCCCCTATAACCCCCTCAAACACTTTCCAGCAGGGGGATTTGTGGGGAAAACTTTTTGAGAAAAGTTTTCCCCACACCCCTTTCAAAAACTTTAAAGAAGTTTTTGAATTTGGATAAAACGGGTCAGTCTGTACCCCCATCGTCAGTACGGTGTACAGACTTTGCGGCACGTTGCCGCAAAACGAAACAAGCCCTCGGGAGAGAGGGCTTGTTTCAAAAACGGCAATGG
>JAFTJB010000106.1 GCA_017456625.1 Clostridia bacterium | reverse complement strand
CGGGATCGCGTAAAGCGGAAGCTTCTTCCCTGTCTTTTTCTGATACATTAAAATGGTTGCCTTAGCCGCATCGATCGAGGATCCGCCGCCAAGTGCCACGACCAGATCCGCTTTTTTCTTTTCGAGATAAGAAAGCGCCTTCACGATCAGCTCTATGGGAGGATCGGGAATGATATCCGCAAACACGTGGATCTTTCCGCAATTCTTTATGTAGGAAGAAACCTTGTCTACGGCACCCGATCTTTGCATGAAATCATCGGTAAAAATAACGACGTTGTCATCTCTGATCTCGCTTAAAATGGACAAAGATTTATCTCCAAAGCAAATCCTTGGCTTGATTTCAAAAATATGCATGATTCTGTCCTCTCCGAGGGGATTATTTTACGATCAAAGAATAGATGCCCACAAGCTCTTGTCGGGATTGGGGATCACGGTGCTGTCAAGCAAAAGACCGTCCTCTCCGACTTTAATTTTTGCAGCCTCAATTGCTGCACTGACCGCCGCAACGTCACCGGTCAAGAGCATATAGGATTTTCCGCACATACCTCTTGCGATGCGAAGCTCAATTAAAGATACGTCACTGGTTTTTGCGGCGGTATCCGCAGCGGTAATGATCGCAGGAGCCGAGAAGGTCTCCAAAACACCGAGCGCCTTTGCATCCTCAACGGGAGCGCCGCCATAGATCGCAGGAAAAATATCCTGATGGGGGCTACCGAGCACAAAGGAGTCGGTCAGCTTATCACCAAGCTGTACCTTTGCCGCATCGATGGAAGCGGCGATCGCGGAGAGCTCTCCGCTGATGAGCGTGATATATTTACCGGGACATACGACGGAGGACTGCATGATCTCAACGTTCGCAGTCTTAACCATCAAATCCGTTGCGGTGATGCCGGCAGAAACGGTTTGGTATTCTACCATGCCAAGTGCTTTATTTGTCATTTCACTGTACCATCCTTAATCTGTTTTTTACGCTTCGATCACAACGAACTGATCATTGACTTCAACGACCTTACCGTCGAAGGGTGCGTGAACTGCGGTTCCAAGCTTCTCGGGAGTAAACGCTCCAACAACGTCCATATACTTTACGCTGTCGCCGACTGCTACGCAAGCGGTAGAAGGTGCGCCAATGCTCTGCGCCAGCTTGATCTTTGCCTTCTTGGATTTGATCTCAACGTCTACAAGCGGAGCTTCAACGTCATACTTCTCAAGTCCGAGTCTTGCAATGAGTCGGGACATGGGAACCTTTCTATATTCGCGGTTTTCGGGTACGGGCTTTGCTTCAACACCTCTGGGAGGCATGATACCGTTCTGACGAAGCTTGCCCTTGATCTCACCGATCAACGTTCTGGGATTGAGCGCCTGACCGCAAGCATAAAGCTCGCAAAGACCGCAAGAGGAGCAAGAGAATGCACCGAGGAATGCCGCAGTATCGCTGGAAACGCCACTCGCGACCGCACGCATGAGCTTATGAGGCTCAATGGGATGTCCGAGCAGATGTCTCGAGCAAAGATCGGTACAAACATGGCACTGACAGCAAGCCGCCATTGCACGCTTTGCGCTGATCGTGATGGGTGTTACTCTCTTCTGAATGATGTAAGCATGCTTGGGCATGACAAGGATCGCATTGGAGGTCTTGGTGACGATATCACTCTCCGAGGAGATAAATCCTGTCATAGGACCGCCTGCGAAAATCACGGTATCGGAGCAAGTGGTGCCACCTGCGAGCTTGACAAGCTCACCGTAGGTCATACCGAGCGGCGCCTTGAGCGTGCAAGGATTTTTGACCTCACCCGCAACGGTAATAAACTTATGCGTCACGGGAGCATCCTCTTTCCATGCGCGGTAGACGTTATAAATGGTCTCGACGTTGTAAACGATGCAGCCGACCGTGATCGGGAGCGCACCGGGATTAACAACGCGACCGGTCGTCTCGTAGATGGTAACGACCTCATCGCCCGCAGGATAGATCTCGGGAAGATATCCGATGCTGACCTTTTTATATTCGTTCAAATGTGCCTTAACAGCCTCGACTGCTTCCTTATAAGCAGGCTTGATCGCAATGATCACAGAGCTTGCCTCCAAGGTGTCCGCAATCTCCTGCAAGGTCATCATGATCTCTTTTGCATAACGCGCCAGCACCTGTCTGTGAAGCTTGAGCAAGGGCTCGCACTCTGCGCAGTTGAGAATGATGGTATCTGCAGCCATGTTTAATTTTGCATACGAGGGAAATCCTGCACCGCCCGCACCAACAACGCCGGCTTTGCGCATAATTTCGCTCAATTTGTTAAATTCCATTTTGCTACCGTTCCTTTCGGGTTGATTTTCAAGTCTTACAGAAAGAAAAAATTACTTTTCGTCTACGATACCGACAATCGCCGCATCGATGGGTGCCTTTTCCAGGTCACAACCAATTCTTGCCGCGGAGCCGCGTGCTACGAGCACGGTCTCGCCAAAGCCTGCGCCTACGTTGTCGATTGCTACGAATTCGCCTTTTTCCTCCATATTTTCCAACGGGCGGACGATGAGCAGCTTCTGTCCGACCAATCTTTCGTTCTTTCGGGTGGCAATGATGCTGCCAACTACTGTTCCGATGACCATGTGTTGCCCTTTCCTTTCGAATTTCTGTGCTTCGGAGCTTGCGTGGAACATCAAATCCTGCTTGATATGCCACGCAAGCACCGAACAAAGCTCTGTATGTCAAAAAATTCACAATTACAGAGCAAAATGCTCCCGACAGAGGTCCGTCGGGCAATTTGATTTTCTCCCCTTCGGGGAGGCAGGACAATCTCTGCCCTGCCCACCCAAAACGGAGCCTCTTAAAAATTACTTCAGTGCGGGAAGAATCTTCTCGACGTCGGTGTGAGGTCTGGGGATTACGTGGGTTGCGATTACCTCGCCCAGAGCGCTTGCCGCTGCGGAGCCGGTCTCAACTGCTGCCTTAACAGCGCCGACATCGCCGCGAACCATAACGGATACGAGTCCGGATCCGATCTTCTCGGTTCCTACGAGCTCTACGTTTGCTGCCTTGAGCATTGCGTCTGCTGCCTCGATTGCTGCAACAAGACCACGGGTCTCAACCATTCCTAATGCCTGCTGTACCATTTTTAAATTCTCCTTTTTTGGATTTTGAATTTCAGTATTTGTTTGTACGGTCGCCTTGACCGTTTTCGGGGTAGCCCCCGTTTTTTTTGCAGTTGCCATTTTCTATCCTTTCCGAACGAATGGCTCGTTCTCAGGATTTTGCCTGCATCTTTGCAAGGCGAGATGCACTGAGCTGTACCATGCGCACCGTCTCGTCATGCGGGTTTGCAATAACGTTGGATGCCATAATCGGTGCTTTGCCGTTGCGCTTCGCGCACTCGACTGCCTCCGTTACATCGGACACGGTTCCGGTCACGACAACCGTTACCATGCTACCGCCCAGCTTTCTATCACATGTAACAAACTCCACAGAGGAGCTCTTACACATGACATCAAGCGCGTCAACTGCAGCGACAACGCCCGATACCTCGATAAAGCCAAGAGCCTTCATAATCGTTTCCGTTTCCTTTCGTGTGCGAAACTATCAGTTCAGCTTGGGAAGAATCTTCTCTACGTCGTTGTGGGGTCTGGGGATTACGTGGGTTGCGATGATCTCGCCGAGTCTTGCTGCTGCTGCGGAGCCGGACTCAACTGCAGCCTTAACTGCGCCGACGTCGCCGCGAACCATAACGGATACGAGTCCGGAGCCGATCTTCTCGGTTCCTACGAGAACAACCTCTGCTGCCT
>JAFTJB010000105.1 GCA_017456625.1 Clostridia bacterium | reverse complement strand
GATCGCGCCTCTCTTCGTGGTGATATCCTCAAACGTTGCGGTACCGCTGACGTTGATGACACCACCTGCCTCACCGAGATATTCGATCGCTTCCTTGACGTTCTTGAAAACGTTGCCGTCAATGCCGTTGATCGTGCCCGACGCGGAAACGTATACACGCTTATTTCCAAAGGTGATCGTTCTCGTAGTCTTAGCTTTTGCCGCGATCTCGTAAAGTCCCTCTGCGTTCGGCGTAAGCTTTACACCGTCGAGGAATACGTCGTAATCGAAGTATACGTCGTCTCTGTCTGCGGTGATCTTGAAGCCCTTGAAGGTTGTGCCATCAAAAACGGGAATTGCGGATCCGCCGTTGACAAGGAGCTGATAATCACCGACCGCGCCCGAAGAAAGCGCCACACCGGTATCGGCGGAAAGCTCACTGTTGTTGACAATGATAAACTTATATCCGCTAACCTTGAAATAGGTTGCGTTTCCTCCGTTGCCACTGGTACCACCGATCGAAACGCCCGAAAGCGTGCCGCCGTTTGCCTTGATGCTCTTATTGTTGAACATCATGATCTCGCTTCCGTTGAGCGTAATGATGGCAGAACCCTGATTCCAAACGTTACCGAAAGCAAAGCCGGTGCCGTTTGCGGCAAAGGTTCCTCCGTTTACAGTGTACCACAGATTGCCGTTGATCTTACCTGCGCTGTGTGCCGTGAGGTAGGAGCCACTGTACGAGCCGCCGTACATATTGAAATATACGTCGCCGTTTACTACGTTCGGGTTCGAGTTGGAGTTCGCATTGTTGGTATCTCTTGAGATTCCGCGGATCTCCGAAAACGTTCCGCCGTAGAAATTGAATACGTTGTCGCCGGTCAAGGTCAGACCGCCGCCCCATTGGCTAATTGTTCCAAAGTCCTTGTAGGAGCCCGCGTAAACGTCTACGTGCTGACCGAGCTTATCGCTGACTTCCTTGGTAGCGCCAATCTTCAAAACGTTTCCGGAATCAACAGTTATGCCCTCACCGAAGGTAAGCTTGTAGCCGCCCTCGATATTGCTGAAAGAATCACTCGTGCTACCAACGATATGGATATTGCAGACGGTCAAATCACCGCCCTTTGCCTGGATACGGGCATTGTCCAGCTTGGCAGAATCGCCGTAGCCCTGAATGATGATCGCGCCTCTCTTCGTGGTGATATCCTCAAACGTTGCCGTACCGTAAACGTTGATGGTACCGCCATCCAAACCGAGGTATTCGATTGCTGCCTTGATCGTCGTGAAGATCGTACCGGTAATACCGTCGATCGCACCCGTGGAGGAAACGTAAACCTGCTTCGGTCCCGATACCTCCTCTGCGAAGGTGATATTTCTCGTCACGCCGGTCTGCGCCGCGATCTCATAAACACCGTCTGCGTTCGGCGTGATCTTTACACCGTCGAGATATACGGCACAGTCTGCGATGTCCGAGGTGATGCGGAAGCCCTTGAAGTTATCTTCCTTATCAAATACAGGAGTTGCCGCTCCGCCGTTGACGAGGAGCTGATAATCGCCAACCGCACCCGAGCTGATTGCCGCACCGGTAGAGGTGGAAAGCTCGCTGTTGTTGATGATCACGAACTTATATCCGTTGACCTTGAATTTGCTTGCGTTTGTGCCTGCGTTGATCGCATTACCGATTGCAACGCCCGAAAGCGTGCCGCCGTTATCCTTGATCGCCTTATTATTGATCAAGATAATCTGGCTTCCGTTGATCGTAACTGCGGAAGAGGACGGAGTTCCTACCGTTCCAAAAGCAAATCCTGCAGCACTTGCGGAAAAGCTTCCGCCGTTTACAGCGTACCACAAATTGCCGTTGAGTGTGCCTGCGCAGTACGAGGTGATGTACGAGCCGCTGTACGAGCCGCCGTACATATTATAGTACACGTCACCGTTTACGACGTTCGGGGTCGTGGTAGCGCTGCTTGCATCTCTTGCGATTCCGCGCAGATCCTTAAACGTTCCACCGTAGAAATTGTATACGGTATCGCCGTTCACGGTCAGACCGCCGCCCCATTGGTTGACTGCACCGAAATCCTGATAGGTACCTGCGTAAACGTTTACGTGCTGACCGATCTTATCGGTGCTTTCTCTGGTAACGCCGAGTCTCAGATGGTTACCGGAATCAAAGGTTACGCCCTCGCCGATCGTGAGCGTGTAGCCGCCCTCGGCTTGGCTGTATTTTTCTTGATTATATGCATTGATTTTAATATTGCGGAAGGTCGTGTCGCCGCTCTTTGCTATAATATAGATGTTGTCGATGTATGCCGTGGAGTCTGCACCCTCGATAGTAACGGGACCTCTGTAGGATTCCGCATCGACCCACGTCGTGCTTCCGTATACGCGGATGGTTCCACCAACGGGCGCGAGCGCCTGCATTGCATCGGAGATGGTAACGTACGCTTCATAGGTCTTTCCGCCGTAATACGCCACGCCGTCAGCGGAAACGTACGCGATCTGCGTGCCGTCGTTGATCATGCTGCGGGTTCCGTCTGCGTTATAAAGCTTGGGAGCACCTGCGAAGAACGAATAGCTCTGAACGTAGCTCACTTCTCCGCCGGTCAAGGTGTTTGCCGCGCCCGTGCCGAAGGGATAGAAGCGGCACTGTGCGAGCGGAAGACCTGCCGTTGCGGCATTATTTCCGGTGGTCGTCGCGTAATCGGTAAAGTCGAAATACTGCGTGACCCATTTGCCGGTAACGGCAGCAGCCTTCTGCTGATAGCCCGAAACGCGGTTCATCACCCACGCGCCGGATGCGTTCTTGAGCTGGTCGAGCTGCATCATGACCTCAGAAACCTTTCCGCTGCCGTTATCGTCAAGGTAATACGTAACGCCAACGTACTTATAATCCGGGAAGGTTACGTTTCCGAAGATTGTCATGGAGGGGTTATCAAGCTGAACGTTCTCCGAGGAATCGTTCACAGGAGTAAGCTTGTAAGCCGTAACGTCGTCCTTGACGGTGCTTTCACCGTTTGCACGGTAGGGCGTGACCTTTGTGGGATTGTTTCCGATGTCCGCGCTGACTGTCGGAAGCTCGCCAAGAACCGTTTCGGGATACTGCGCGGGAGTAATGCTCGCAGGATCACCGTTTATATAAATGTAGCGAAGATGTCCGTAGGAGCCATCCGTGCCCGTTCTCAAAATGAACTCAGCAAGATATTCTTCGTTGTCAAGACCCGTAATGATCTCGGCGGGATACGGCTGCTCGCTTTCGTAGTTCTTTACGAGCGAGACGGAACCCGAATATGTCTTTTCGGAATTTGCCGTGCTCGTGATCTTCCATTCAAGCGTTCCGCAGGTCGTCATACCGTAGTTGAAGAAGCCGAGCGCAGTGCCCGTGAACTTAAATGCAAAAGAAGCATTTGCGCGACTTGTTCTGATGTAACCGTTCGAGTCGACAAGGTGGCTCTCCGTATCGGTCGTAGTAAGCGTCCAACCGTGGAAATCATCCTGCGTAAAGCCCGCATCCTTGAAGCTGATGCGTCTGCCATGCTCCTTCAAAAGGTTTCCGTAGCCTTGCTGTGCGCAGTACGAGGTAATTGCATCGATGTCAACGGATACGGTGTCATTCGTGTGGGCAACGTTGTCACCAAGCAGCTGCTCGGTGAAATATGCCTTCATGTAATCTGCATAAACGGCATATCCCGCATCGGTGGGATGCACACCGTCTGCAACGTACCTTCTCCAGATCGAGTTTGCGTTGTTTGCGTCACTTGCTGCATAGGTGAGACCTGCCGCAGTATATTCCTCGTTGATCTTAGTGGCAAGCACGCGACCGACCTCGAGCTTAGGCAAGCCGTAATGGTCGGCAATCGCACGCTGAACCGTGTAGGTATCGATATTTTCGGTTCCCTTGTTGATGTAATTATAAGTTCTATCGCAATCCGTAACAAAGACGGTAACGATGGTTACCTCGGGATTTGCAGCATACGCCTGTCGGATGATAGACTCGTAATTGACCTCTATCTGATGCTTTGCCCTGCTTTCGGCAGAGGTAAGTCCGTCATACACGTCGTTTACCGCAAATTCAACAAAGAACAGATCCGGGGGATTATCGCTGTCAAATTCGCAGTCCTGGTACATACGGTAGGAGCCAAAATAGCTTCCCGAGCCGCCGACGGCGCAGTTGATGTTGGTGATGTTTTTGTTGTAGCTCGTGCCGGGACCGAAGTTGTCCACGAACCACTGCGAGAGGATCGCCCTCCATGAGGTCGCATCTCTGTTGCTTGCGCCCGTTCCGTGCGTGACGGAGCCGCCGAGGTAAGCAATTTTGATGTCTGTTTCATTTTCGTCTTGCAGAAGGTTCCAGAAATTCTGCAGCTCCGACTCCGGTTTTACACCGTCGGCGGAAATCACCTCAAGAGGCAAGCACTGCATCATCAGTACCATTGCAAGCAGGACGGACAAAACTTTCTTTGCTTTCAAAAACTTTGTCATAATGTTTACGTTCCTTTCTTGAATTGAATTTCTTGTACAATTTGCCAAAAAAATAACAAACGTCCATAACTCAATTATATGATATCACAATGATCAAATGTTTTCAATACCGCCTCGCCAATCAATCAAAAAAAAGATAATTTGTTCATTTCAATTTTCGTTTCAATCAAAATAGGCGGCAAATGATCATTTTGCATCCGCAAAAAAAGCAAGAGCAAGCCCCACGGCTTAACTCCTGCTTTTTTGTTTTTCAAAAAATTACCTGTTTGCTTTTTTCTTCCTTTTGGAATGATTTTTGCATTGAAGGGGACACTATTTGCACGACAAAAAATTTCATTTTTATATCTTGATCGCCCGAGCTCTGGATTTTTGTCTTTCATGGGCATAATTGTTACTTATAAAGTTCCCCAAAATGCACAGAATGAATAGCAGCAAACATTCCTTTGGTCGCCGCTCCTCTCTCATCTTATCGGCTCTCCGAAGATGAAGCAACGTTTGCGTTTTTTTCAAAATTACGGTGCCGCTTCCTCCACGGCACCCGAGAAAGGACCTCCACTCATCATGAAAAAACGTATGATTAAGCTGCTCTCCTGCGTTCTGCTGACCGTTGCCGTGATGCTCGCCTATGCCGCGGCAGCCGCGGGACTTTCCCCCTCACCCCAAAAGGAGAACAATGCCTTGCCCACCGTAGCAATTCCCGTCATGTCCCGCGTAGCGCTCCCAACCGCGTTGCACACGACCGCCGAGCCACTGTCACATACCATCCCTACACTTTCCACAGACGATCTCCACGGTCTGCGACTTGCCGCGGGAGGTATGCCCTTTGGCGTAAAATTCTTCACCGAGGGAGTTTCCGTCGTAGGCTTTAGTGACGTGGAAACAAACGGTCAAAAAATCAATCCCGCTACCGCCGCGGGACTTCACACCAAGGATATTATCACCAAGATCAATGGAGCTCCCCTTACAAGCGCCGCACAGCTCACCGATGCGATCGAGGGCTGCGGCGGCAAGGAGCTGACCCTCACCTGCCGCCGTGCGGGGCGTGAGGTAGACCTCAAGCTCAAGCCGATCTACTCCAAGGAGGAGTCCCGATACAAGACAGGCATCTGGGTACGCGACAACGGCGCGGGCATTGGCACCGTGACCTTCATCATTCCCGAAACGGGCGCCTTTGCGGGACTCGGTCACGGCATCTGCGACGCGGACACGGGTGAATTGATCGCCATGAAGCGCGGAACCGTCTCGGATGTAACCATTTCTTCGGTCGTGCGCGGTGCCGCGGGCAAGCCGGGCGAATTGAAGGGATACTTTAACGCGGGCAAGGTCGGTTCTCTCGTAGGAAACACCGCCTGCGGTGTTTGGGGTGTCTTTTCGGAGATCCCCGAGGGTGCGAGCGAGCCGATGGAGATCGCGCTCCGTGACGAGATCCAAGAGGGCGATGCCTATATCCTCTCCACGCTCGATAACAACAAGATCTGCAAATACGCCATCAAGATCTCCAATATCAACCGCGATGCAAAGGCATCCAAGTGCTTCACCGTGACCGTGACCGACCCCGACCTGCTTGCTGCATCGGGTGGCATCGTGCAAGGAATGTCGGGCTCTCCGATCATTCAAAACGGCAAGCTCGTGGGCGCGGTGACGCATGTGCTCATTAACGACCCGACAACAGGCTACGGCATTTTCATTGAAAATATGTTAAATGCCGCAAATATTCCCATGGCGAAGGCATCATAAAGCAACAAAACAGGAAAATATATGAAAAAAGTTGTCCCTTTTGTAACACACCAAACGAGTGTGATATAATAGGGACAACAGTTTTTTGTCCGATTTTTATGTAAAATTTATTAATGATATGTTGTCCCTATTATATCACACTACTCTTCCTTGGACGATTCCCATTGCACACTTTTAGATATTTCACTTAAAATATTCCAACACGAATTGCTTTCGTCCTATTGGTTTCGATATTCTCTCGGTGAAATACCCGTAACCAACTTGAATCTTTTTGAAAAATATATGTAATCTAAATATCCGCATTTTTCGGCAATCTCGGATAAGGATAAATTATCTTGGTAAATATCAATCAAATAGCAAGCGTGCTTGATACGAATTTCGGTCAGAAATTCGTTTGGCGTTTTCCCCGTTATCTTCTTAAAGCAAGAACGT
>JAFTJB010000104.1 GCA_017456625.1 Clostridia bacterium | reverse complement strand
TGCGAGGCGTTTTCTGCGGCGGACCGTGTCTTTTTTGCGGATATCTACGCGGCGAGAGAGCAGAACATCTACGGTGTCAGCTCCGCGCAGCTTGCCGAGCGGATCGGTGAGCGGGCGAGCTACTGCGATAGCTTCCGCAGTCTTGCAAAAACGATCACAGAGGAGGCGCGCGAGGGTGATCTCGTGATCATCATGGGCGCGGGGGATATCTTCAAGACCTTCGATTATCTGGAACTCAAAAAATAACAAAAAATCGGCGGGGGAGCAAGGCTTCTCCGCCGTTTTTGTCACTTTCTTTTAACAAAAAATTCATTGACAGAGAATTTGATTTTTGATATAATAAAAAAAGCAGAAAACGGTTGTGGTGCTTTGGCGTTTTGCCGTCGGCATGCGACCGATTTTTTAATCTTTTTCTGGAGGAACGTATATGCTTGAGGTCAGAAATCTAACCAAGATATACAAGTCAAAAGCCAAGGGCGGCGTGGATACGCACGCATTGGACGGCGTTACGCTTTCCTTTCCCGAGCGGGGCATGGTCTTTTTGCTCGGTAAGAGCGGAAGCGGTAAATCGACTCTGCTCAATGTCTGCGGCGGCTTGGACTCGCCGACCGACGGTGAGATCATTGTAAAGGGGCGGAGCAGCAAGGACTTTTCACAAAGCGATTTTGACAGCTACCGCAACACGTTTGTGGGATTTATCTTTCAGGAGTATAACATTCTCAGCGAGTTTACGGTCGAGGACAATATCGCGCTTGCACTGGAGCTACAGGGAAAGCCGAAGGATAAAAAAGCGATCGCGGAGCTGCTTGAGCAGGTCGATCTGACGGGCTTTGCAAAGAGGAAGCCCAACACCCTGTCCGGCGGTCAGAAGCAGAGAATTGCCATTGCGCGTGCGTTGGTAAAATCTCCCGAGATCATTATGGCAGACGAGCCGACGGGCGCTTTGGATTCCACGACGGGTAAGCAGGTGTTCGATACACTCAAAAAGCTCTCACAGGATAAGCTTGTCATCGTGGTCTCGCATGACCGCGAGTTTGCGGAGCTTTACGCAGATCGTATCATCGAGCTTAAGGATGGTAAGATCCTCTCGGACGTATCCAAAACACAGCAGAAGCAACAAGCCGTCAGCGAAAACGTCAGCACGCTCGGCAACGTGCTCTGCATTAAGCGAGGAAGCACGCTTGGAGAGCGCGATCTGGCGCACATCAATCAATTTTTGCGTTCTGCGGAAGGGGACGTGATCATCGCGAGCGGTGAGCGCGACGTCGAAAACTTCAAAAAGGCGAGCCGCATTACCGATGACGGCGCAAAGGAGATCTTTGTTGAGACCGATGAGGATACAATGGAGCTCCCTACGTACAAACCCGAGGACAGTCGCTTTATCCGTTCCAAGCTTCCCGCAAAGCACGCGGCGAAGATCGGTATCTCCAGCCTTAAGACCAAGCCCGTTCGTCTGGTCTTTACCATCCTTCTTTGTGTCATTTCCTTCGTTCTGTTCGGTCTTCTTTCAACGCTCAGCTTCTACGATAGTGAGGCGACCTTTAAGGAGACGATGAAGCAAACGGGCGGTGCCTTTGTTTCCCTGGAAAAGGACTATGAGGTCAACGTCGTCTGGTATACGAACGGTCAGAAGGAGAGCGAGTACACTACGGATTACGATGCGCTCTTCTCCGATGCGGATATCGAAACGCTGAAGGCGCAGTTCGGGCCCTCGCTCTTTGGCGGTGTCAAAACCGATATGAGCTATAACGTACGCTCCAAGCCCTCCTCGTATTGGCTCAATAGCATCTCTACGATTGCGTATCTGCCCGAGGGACACCCGATGCGTGCGACGATCAACGGAAGCTATCCCGCGGCGGAGGACGAGATCTGTATTTCGTCTTATATGGCGGAGCTGATGTATAATTGTAAGCTTACGGATAAGAACGGAACCGAGATCACGCTCCATTCCGCAAATGACGTGATCGGTAAGTCCCTCACGGTCGACGGTACCGCATACAAGATCGTTGGTATTGTTGATAGCGGTGCGGTGGATGCGAAATATGATGCGCTCAAGGACGGCGTTTCTTCGGATTACAGCTTGTTGTACGAATTTGAAATGGCACTTGGAGACGGCTTGCATCTGGTCTCGTTCGTGTCTGAAAATCGCCTTGCGTACATCGCAAAATACAGCTCCGCAAGCTACGGTGGAGACAACGACTACTACCGCTCGGCATCTGCCGCGATACTGATGGCGGGAAAAAGTGACGAATATTCTTTCTCGGAGTATCCCAACACGATCTATAAGGCGGTCTCCTCGGCGCAGAGCGTGCGCTATATTGTGGGGCATGCCGCCGAGTTGGGTGAGAATGAGGCGGTAGTCGTCGATACCTACCTTGCGAGCCATCTCAGAGATTCCCTCTACGCCCTGATCGAGGGGGCAGAGCAGAGTGGTGACACGGAAGCTGCAGAGCGCTACAGACAGCTGCAGACCGATTGCGAGGCCTTGCAGATCAATGGAACCTGGGTCGATAACGGCAACGGAGAGTATTCCTTGGAGCCGCTGACAAAGCAGGAGCGTGATCGGATCGTTACCGATATGCTCGCGTTGCTCTCAGAGCACAGTGCGATGCTTGGACTGAGGCTCATGGACCGCAGCAATACTGTTCTCGCGGAGGCAACGGAATATAAAATTGTTGGTTTGACGAGCGGCGACGATCGCGGCGAGACGATCATTCATCTTGCGGATGCGGTTACACAGAGCCTTTGGGACGTGCAGAAGCAGTCGCTCTCCTCTTATGAAGAGATGAGCACCAATTACAAAAACGATCCCAATGCGATCTTCTCCGTGCTGTTCCTTCCTTACGATCGTTCAAACGGTCAGACCGACAGTCTCTGGAGCCTTTACTCCAACCGTGAGTACGCCGAGAACGATAGCAAATTCACGCTTGTCGGCAGATACATCAGTGAGCTGCAAACGGTGGATTCGATGGTAGAGATGCTGTCCGATGTCTTCCTCTACGTGGGACTTGTGCTTGCACTGTTCTCGGTTTTGCTCTTTGCGAACTTCATTTCCGTATCCATCTCGCAGAAGAAGAGAGAGATCGGAATTCTGCGCGCGGTTGGAGCGAGAGGCGTGGACGTATTCAAGATCTTCTTCTCCGAGTCCTTTACGATCGCACTGATCTCGATCCTGCTTTCCACCGCGGGAACGGTCGTCCTATGCAACCTTCTTAACGCGGAATTCGGCGCAATGATCGGTGCTTCGATCTTCGTATTCGGCGTTGCATCCTTTGCGATCATGGTGGGAATTGCGGTTGTAACAGCAGTTGTAGCGACGCTCCTGCCCGTATGGAACGCGGCAAGAAAGAAGCCCGTTGAGTCGATCAGAGCTCTCTGATGCGGACTGTAAAAGCAGAGTTTCATATATGAAACACAAGTAAAATTCAAGAGGCATTTTACCGAAATAACGGTAAAATGCCTCTTTTTGATATGTTTTGCGCCTTTTTTATCCAATTTTAGCTCAAAAAACAACAATAAGAACAGTTCTAATTCTAATATTATACAATCTGGAAGATGAAGAATTTGAGGTAATCGGTTTCAGGGACATTCCAGAGAATGGGGTGATCGGGGGACTGCTGACGCGCTTCGATCTGGCGCAGCCCTACGCCCACATCTGCCGCCGCGTCATGGAGCATGGCGCGGAAGTGATCCTCGGTCATAAAGTGTGAGCAGGAGCAGGTGGCGAGATAGCCGCCGCGCGGGAGGAGGCGCATTGCCTTCTGGTTGATCTCCTTATATCCCTTGATCGCGTTGCGCAGGGTGTCACGGCTCTTGGTAAAGGCGGGCGGATCGAGAATGATGAAATCGTAATCGCATTTCCCGTTTTTTGACATTTCGGTGAGCAGATCAAACACGTCGGTGCAGAGGAAGTCCATGCGTCCGTCAAGTCCGTTTCGCTCTGCGTTTTTCTTCGCCATTTCAAGTGCTTCTGCGGAGACGTCAACTGCGGTGACGTGCGCGGCACCGCCTGCGGCGGCATTGAGCGCGAAGGAGCCCGTGTGTGTAAAGCAATCTAAAACGCGTCTGTCCTTGGCAACCTTGCGGATCGCCATGCGATTGTATTTCTGATCGAGGAAGAAGCCCGTTTTTTGTCCGTTGATATAATCCACGCCGTAGCGGATGCCGTTTTCGACGATCTCTGTTTTGCCGTCAAGGTCGGTTTTGAGCCCCTCTCCCTGCCAGAAGGCGGTGGATAGCTC
>JAFTJB010000103.1 GCA_017456625.1 Clostridia bacterium | reverse complement strand
GGAGCTTACCGCGGAGAACAAAAAGCAGTTCTATATTCCCGAGGGCTTTGCACACGGCTTTTTGGTGCTTTCCGACGAGGCGGAATTTTGCTACAAGGTCACCGATTTCTGGCATCCCAACGACGAGGGCGGATTGCTTTGGAACGATCCCGAGATCGGCGTTGAGTGGCCTCTCGACCGCATTGACGGCGCACCTCTGCTCAGCGATAAGGATATCAAAAATCCTACCTTCGCACAGCTTATGGAGCAGAACTTCTCGTTTTAAGCTTCCTTATTACACAAAAAAAGACCGTTCCTATGTAGGAACGGTCTTTTTTGTTGCAATCAAAGCTTGATCAATTCTCCGAGCGGGATGGAATAGATAAAGGTCTGATCGGGCTTTTTGCCGAAAAGCTGACGGACAGCCCGCTGATAGTAGGCAAGCTGATTTTTGTGAGCGTTTCTCAAGCGATTACGGTAGAGCTCAAGGGCATTGCGCTCCTCCTTGTATATGCGGTCGGTCTTGTAATCCACCAAAAGGAGATCTCCGTCCGCCGTTTCGATCAGCAAATCGATCGAGCCTTGCACGAAGAGGGAGCGCTCGCCAAGCGCTGTAGGTGCGTCGCTTCGTTCGGTCAATTCACTGAAGGGAACGAAGAGGTTGAATTTCTGCTCGCGGTAGATCCGCTTGGCGGACAAAAGCTCCTGCAAAAGGTCGCTTTGGCGGAATTTTTCGAGAAGCGCGTGATCCACGATGTCGGCACTTTCTTTAGAAATGTAGCGCATGGAAAGCAATCTCTCGCGCTCCGCATCGATTCCGTCGGTTGCCAAGTGCCCAAAATCACAGAACTGCAAGAATGCGTGCGTTGCGGTTCCGATCTCTGCGGCGGTGGGCTTGTCTCTCGAGAGGAGCAGCTCATCAAAGGAGGGCTGTGCCGCCATCATCAGATCAAGCTGTGTCTGTGAGACGTCATCCTCGTTTCCGTCCTCTGCCAAGCGATCAAGCAGATCGGGTGCGACAGTGGATGCCGCCGCCTTGGTGGGGAGTCCGTGCAGAAATGCAAGCGGATATTCAAAATCCTTTTGTGCGCGCAAAATTTTGGCATAGCGGTTGCCGAGCTCGCTCGGTTGTGTGGGCGCGGTGATCGCTTCTTCAGGCACTGCTTCGTCCGCTTTCTCGCTTTCGAGAAGCGGCAGGGGAACGTGCGTGAAAAACTCGAGCGTGTAGTCGCCCTTTCCGCCCTTTTCGTTCAAAGCCGCAAGGATCCACGAAAGATAGGAGTTGCAGTGAAGGATCGCTGCACGGTCACCGCGAGTCACCGCATCCGCGTTCGCCAAAGCGGTATCACGTCCACCGGGAAGCGTGCCCGTCACGTAAAGACGCTCGCGAGCGCGGGTGAGGGCAACGTAGAGCGTGCGGATGGACTCCTCCTTTTGCTGCTGTTCAACCAAGAGCCGCGCGGTGCTGTGGAGGATGTTGTCCTCAACGTCGCCGAGCATGGGATTGTAGAGCTTGCAGGTGCATCCGATTCGGTCATGGAAAAGCACCCTCTTCTTCATGTCGTCCTTGTTAAAGCCTTTCCCGCAACCACAGAGGAATACAACGGGGTATTCGAGCCCCTTGGAGTGATGCACGGTCATAACGGTCACGGCACTTTCCGCTTTTTTAAAGCCGTCTGCGGAGACCTTACTGCCGTTTTGGAGCTTTTGCATGGTGTCGAGGAAGGCATACAGACCGCAGAAGGCAGTCCTTTGGTAAACACGTGCCTGCTCATAGAGGAAGAGGAGTACGGGATCTCCCTGGTATGCGATCAAGCACTCGTCAAGGTAGAGCAAGCGCAGAAAACGGTCTGCGGGAAGGGTAGCGGCTTGGTCGCGCCAAGTGTCGATCCACTCACAGAATTTCTTGCATCTCGCGCCGAGCTCGGTTGCTTCTTCCTTTGCCTTTTCCTGCATCGCATCAAAGAGCGATTTACGGTCGGGTGCCGATGCGCGAATGAGGGAAAGCTCCTCCAAGGTATAGCCACCAAGCTCGGAGAGCAGATACTCGGAGAGCGGCAGATCGCGGTAAGGGTTGTCGATGGTGCGGAGCAGATTGAGTACGTTGACCGTGAGCGGCTCGGTCATGATATCGTTTGCCGCCTCGGAGACGACGGGAATGTGCAACGCCTCAAGCGCGCGTGAAATGCCGATCCCATGTGCCTTTGCGCGCACGAGAATGGCAATATCGGAGGGCTTGATGGGACTTCCGTCATCGAGCTTTTCCTCGCGAAGGAGGCGATCGATCTCACGTGCTACCCAAACGTCCTCGGCAAGAAGCTCGCTGTTTTCCGTTTCATTCTCATCATCCTGCGATTTGCCGCGTGGCTTGCCGTCAAATACGGCAACGTGAACGGGCTCGTCGTTGGGATTTGCTTTGCCGTCGTTTTTGGAGTACACGAGATCGTCCTGCGGCTTGTAGTCGATGGAGTGCTCACACGCGGAGAAAAGAAATCCGCAGACCTTGTTTGTAAAATCGATGACAGGCTCGTTACAGCGGAAGTTGTTGGACATAAAGACGCAAACGCCTGCGGAGGAGTCTTTGTCGGCTTCGGTATAGAGCGGAAACTGACGGCGATAATCCGAAAAGACCTCGGGGTCGCTTCCACGGAAGCCGTAAATGCTTTGCTTGATGTCGCCGACCATAAAAAGCCGATCGCCGCCGATGTAGGAGAAAATGAGATCCTGCAAGCGGTCCACGTCCTGATACTCGTCAACGTAGACGGCATCGTACTGTGCCGCAATGGCTTTTGCGGTATCGGATGGCTTGCCGTCTTCATTGGTGAGCAAGCGATAGAGTGCCGCACGGATATCGTTGTAATCCAGAATGCCGCGCGTTTTCTTCTCGCGGAGCAGATCGCGCTCGTAGTCGGCATAGAAGCTGTAAAGCGCACGGCAGAGCGAGGCGGTTCTGCGAAGTGACTCGGAGAGGACGGAGGTGGGCCACTGAAGCACAGGCTGATAGGTCTTGGTGATCTGCGTTTTAAAGATATCTCTCCAAGCCTTGTAGGCGAGCAGACCGTTTGTCATATCCACCGCCTTGACGGAGGGAAAACGACCCGCGTTGAAGGAATAGACCGCATCGCGCACCTTTTCGTAGTTATTTTCCTCGATCGCGTCCATGACTCTTTTGCAGTATTCCATGTCAGCGGTCAAAATACCGCAGAATTTCTTTTCAAGATCGGGATCGGCTTCCAAGCTGCAAAGGGTTTTCGAGAGGAAATCATACGCGCAGGAATATTGCTCCTTCAGATAAGATAGGAGCCGAATTCCGGGGAGAAAATCAACGAATTCACCCTCTGCCGCAGAGGTGAGCTCGTCGGCATATCCCAAAAGCAGAGAGATGCCTTGGGGATACGGCGAAAATTTGTCATAAAGCTCGATCAGTATCTTTTCAAGCGAGCCGTCACTGCGCCCCGATACGAGATGATCCATCGCTTCCGCGAATTCATTGCCGCGTACACGTGCCAAAGGATCGTCCTTGGTGGTTTTGTGCCTTGCGCCGCGCTCGTAGTGCTCCTCCAATAGATTGCTCAAAACACGCATACGGAGTGGAATTGATTCGCTCTCGTCCGCAATGCGAAAGGTCGCGGGGAGATCGAGCACGTCAAAATGAGCGCGCACCGTTTTTTGGAAGAAGGAGTCGATGGTAGAGATCTGTGCCGAGCCGAGCCCCAACAGCTGTCTTGTCAAATGCGGATCTGCGGGGCGCTCCGCAAGAGCCTTGGTGAGAGCCTTTGCAATCTTGGAGCGGAGATCTGCGGCAGATGCGCGTGTAAAGGTTACAATGAGCATACGGGAGAGATCGGCGGGATTGTCGGGGTCGATCAAGCTACGGATAATACGCTCGGTCAAAACGCTGGTCTTACCAGAGCCTGCCGCGGCGGAAACGAGCAAGGGCTTGCCCGAGATCGTCATGGCTTGTTCCTGGTGTGGGGTCCCTCCCCTGGTTGGTCTCTCCTTTCATTCGTGAGATGCCTTGTCGCAATGGAGCTTGACAGGGCAGAATTTGCAGGCATCCTCGGAGGGGGTCTTTTGCGCTTCTCCCGAGAGAATGCGAGTGGCGACTGCGGATACGGCATCGGTCATATCGGCTTCCAACGCGCGGATATCCTCGTAGCTTTGCGGCTTGAGACGCTTGGAGTAGATACGTCCCTCGCTGGTGTCCGCCATGGCAAGAAATTCCTCGTCCTGAAGCAAAAATCCGCTTCTTGTAACCTCAGTGTGACCTTTTTCGGTTGCGGTATAGAGGTATTGCGCGCCCGCCGCCTTCATGTGTGCGGGATCGGAGGCAACAACGGAGAAGAGATAGAGAACGAGCTGGATCTCAAATCCCGTTTTGACCTCCTTGATGGAAAACTCATGCTTGCCGGATTTGTAGTCCACGATGCGGACGTAGGTCTGTCCGTCCTTCTTAAGAAAATCGATGCGGTCGATCTTCCCCGTGAGAAGAACGCGATTGCCGTTTTCGAGCGGGATCTCAAAGGGCGGCAGTCCGTCTGTGCCCGTAGCACCGATCACCTGCTCGAACATGGTGGGAACAAAGCGGCTCACACGCAGCTCTCCCAAAATTTCTTGCAGCATACGGATCGCGGAGCGGCGGAGACGGGAAAACAGATGGAGCATACGGCTGTCAAGCAGCTCGGGCGGGAAGGGGCATACCGTTGCGAGATAATCCGCAATGATCCGATCCGCGAGCGGCTCTATCTCGTCGTGATCGGGCAAGGCGAGCGTGCCGTCCTCCTGCCTTGCGGCGCGCAGAAAATGCTCGAGAATATAGTGCATAAAGGTTCCGTCATCGCTGTAGCTCGGTGTGGAATCCTTTTTATCGCGCAGGCGCAAGGTATAGGTGCTGTAATAGGAATAGGGACAGTTGAGAAATTTTGAGATTTTGGACTGCGAGAGACGAAGCGTTGTGCCACCCGGCTTTGGCGGAGCGGCGAGCACTGCCTCGGTACGTGCTGTACGCGTGCCATCGACAGTCCGTTTGACCTCGGTAAGATCAAGACTCTCGGGCTTCATATCAAAGAGATACTGTACGCGTGTGAACGCCAAGGACGGCGTGCGAGCGGAGCCGTCCAGCTGGGATGCGACCGTGGAGAGAAAGAGGCGCTCACGGGGCTTGGTCATTGCGCGATAAGCATAAAGCAGCTCTTCGGAGTTTCGGATCCGTTCACGGGAATCGAGAATGATCCCAACCGCTTCCAGCGCCTCCTTGTCGGTCTCACACAGAATACCGTCGTCGGAGATCACCTTGGGAAATTCGCCCTCGCAAAGCCCGAGCACAAGTGTGGCACGGATCTTTTCTACACGCATGGTATCTGCAGATCCAACGGTCACGCAATCGTGTACGTTGGGGACAGATCCGAGATCAGTGGTGGAGAAGATAAGGGTGAGGGCGGAGATAAATTCCTCCGTTGACAGATGCTCGTCGGGCAGGACCTTTCCAATACCCGAAAGGGTCTCCAGGACGAACTGATACAGACGAAGCGTTTCGCCCGCCTCGCGTCGCTGTCCTGCTTGCAATTCCTTTTTCGCGCGCTCGGAGAGTCGTGCTGGAATGTTGATGCGAACGAGATAATCGTACACCGCACGGCAAAGGTCGGTGGTCGTTTCGGATGCACGAATTGCCGAATTCAGCGCAACGAGCGGGGGGATAAGTATACGGCGCACACGGTTTGCGGTTTCAAGGATTTCCTTGCCGCGCTCGGTCAATTCGGTTGTCAGTCCGTCGGGATTCATGCTCCAGACGTCCTCGGTAAAGCGGGAGCCGCTGATGTGCCAGGTCTCGCAGTATTCCTCAAAAAGAGCCGCATCGCGCGGATCGATCCCGCAAAGTCCCGTTTTGACAAGCGCGATCACGTCCTGCGTCTGGTAATGCCTGTCCACCGCACGCAGTGCCGAAAGAATGAGACGTGAGAGCGGCTTTGCGGAGAGATCGGTGCGCTCGGAGAAGAAAAAGGGGATTCCGTAGCGCTCAAGTGCTGCATCAATGACCCCTCGGTAGACCTCGCTGTCGCGCATGACGATGGCAATATCTCCGTAGCTCATGCCGCCCTGAACCAATTCAAGAATATGGAGCGCGGCAAATTCCGCCTCCTCGTAGAGGTTGTTGCAAACACTCATGCGGATCACGTCGCTCTCGCCAATGGGAGGCATGGTGCGATCCTCACGTCTCAGATCGAAGCGCCAAAGATCGCGCTCAAGGATCTGAAGCGTTTTCGGTTTTTTGTCTGCTTTGGCAGGGAAAACGATCTTTTCCACGTCGATGTTGACATCTGCGGCAAGCTTGGAGAGCCTTCGAACCGTTTCATTGAGACTTTCAAACTGCGGAAGCTTGGAGAAAAAGCAATCGGTGCAGAGCGCAACGGTGACGTTTCCTGCCTGTCGCATGATCTCGCGCAAGACGCGGTATTCCTGTGCGGTAAAGCTCGAGAAGGAGTCCACGTAGATGTTACAGCCTTCAAAATAGTGATGCGCCTCGAGCGTCTCTGCCATGCGCAGGAGCTTGTCTGTGGGGTCTGTGCCAAAGACCTCCTCCGTGCGCAAGGAAAAGGTCTCTTGGATCATGGCGATATCGGAGATCTTTTTTTGGAGCGACTCATTGCCGTTAAGCGATTTCGCCGCCTCCTCCAGCGCAAAGGACTCCACGCCTGCCAGCTTCAATTCATCCACCGTATTGAGCATCATCGCGCTGAGACTGAGATCCGAGCGTGCGTTTTTGCCGTACTGCGTAAGCATGGGAGAGAGGGAACGGAGCGTGTCCCACATCAAAAGGGAGCGAATGCCCGTGTTCATGCTTTTTGCCGTGACACCTCCGTATTCGCGGAAAACGTCGTCAGCAAGACGGGAGAAATTCACGATCTCGAAAAACAGTCCCGCATTTTCGGGCAGGCAAGCGGGCAGATCCAATTCGCTGATGTATGCCTGCTGCTCGGGAACAAGCAAAAAGCAACGCCGACGGCTTTCGATGTCCGCACGGATCAGGTCTGTCATATGCGTGGTCTTTCCCGCCCCCGAGGGACCGCAGATCAGTTTGAGCATAGCGACTCCTTTCAAAAAAATATTGACAAAGGTCTTTTACTTTTTTTATTTTTATGGTATAATATAATAAGATGGTTTTCTCTATCTACAGTATAGCATATTTTCTCGCAAAATACAAGAAATTACCCGCTTTTTCAATGCATTTTTCGTACGTCTTCAAAATGCCGTCACATTTGGGAGATACAATGAAAATGCAATAAAAAATGGAGGTTTTTCCGGATAATGAATGATTTTGATTCGCACAACAATGAATATGACGTCAATGGTGCGGACAAGCAGGGATCATCCTCGGAGCAGACAGCACCGATAGAGCAGAAAACGGAGCAGACACCGATCTGCTACGAATATATTTTTTCAAACGGACGCGAGCAGAGCATGCCGAAATCACAAAAAAAGCGTTGCATCAGCAAGTCCGTTCTGATTGCGGTCGCTTGCATCGTGATCTGTGCGTTAGTCTCCTTTGGTGCGGGCTTTGGCGGCGTGATTTATGCAAATAAGCTTGTGAAAAACGACAACGATGATACTCTGCATCTCGACGATCCCGCGGCTGCTCTGCAAAAGGCGGAGTCCGAGTTTTCGGTCTACGGCTCTGCGGGAGATGAGGTGCTCACGGTTTCGCAGGTTGCAAACAAGGTCAGTGACGCGATCGTTGTGATCAACGCGACTGTCTATACCTCCACGATCTTCGGCGCGAGTGAATCCACCTCGGCGGGGAGCGGTGTGGTCATTTCGGACACGGGCTATATTGTCACCTGTCACCACGTTGTGGAGAATGCAAAGAATATTCAGGTCTCGCTCACATCGGGCAAGGTCTATGAGGCGGCGCTTGTCGGAAGCGATCCGCTCAGCGATCTCGCGGTGCTCAAGATCACCCCGGAGGAAGCGTTGACTGCGGTCAAGCAGGGCTGCAGCGCAGATCTTGTGGTAGGGGAGTACGTTGTTGCCATCGGCAATCCGCTCGGCACCTTGAGCGGGACGGTCACGTCGGGGATCATCAGTGCCACCGAGCGAAGCATCGCAATGACGGACGGAAGTGAAATGACGCTGCTTCAGACCGATGCGGCGATCAACTCGGGCAACTCGGGCGGCGGACTCTTCAATTTGCAGGGCGAGTTGATCGGCATCGTCAACGCAAAATATGCAAGCTCGGGCGTGGAGGGACTCGCGTTCGCCATCCCGATCGACTCTGCCTACGAGGTCCAGCAGGATCTGATCCAATACGGTTATCGCCGTAATATCATCGATACGGGACTGGAAACGCTCGACGTTACCGAGCGTGATATCACGGTCAGCAAAAATTACTACGCGCAATTCGGAATTTCGACTGCGGGCGTGTACGTTTATTCCTCCGAGTACACCGACGAATTGAAGAACGCGGATCGCATCATTTCGATCGACGGCGTGGCGGTCAATACCACGGAGGAATTGAATGCGGAATTCAAGAAGCACAACGTAGGGGATACGGTTACGGTCCTTGCCTCTCGCGCGGGGGCGGAATTCAGCGTTCAGATGATACTGCGGGAGTATATCCCCGATAGTGTGAAGCTTCATTAAATCGCAGATTCATTTGGAGAGGAGACGGGAATATGTATCATATTTTGATTGCAGATGACGAATCGCGTATCCGTGCGATCATTCGCAAATACGCGGAGTTTGACGGACACAAGGTTACGGAGGCGGCAGACGGTATGGAAGCCGTGCTTTTGTGCCGCAAAAATGACTATGATCTCATCATTATGGACATCATGATGCCGGAATTGGACGGATTTTCCGCGTGCCGTGAGATCAGAAAGATCAAGGATACACCCATCATCATGCTTTCTGCGCGCGGAGAGGAATACGACCGTATCAACGGCTTTGAGGTCGGCATTGACGACTACGTTGTCAAGCCCTTTTCACCGAAGGAGCTGATGCTTCGCATCGATGCGATCATGAAGCGCGTTCACCATTCTTCCAACACGACCAAGGGCAAGCCTGCACCGAATATCGTTGTAGAAATGGATAACGGAGGGCTTCGCGCCGATATTACCGCTCGCTTGGTCTTTGTTGACGGTGAGCGTGTGGAAATGTCGCCAAAGGAGTACGATCTTTTCTTCTATCTGCTCACAAACCGCAACATCGCGCTCTCGCGTGAGAAGCTTCTCTGCGAGGTTTGGGGATATGACTTTTACGGTGATGCACGTACGTTGGATACGCATATCAAGCTTTTGCGCAAGAGCTTGGGACGGTACAGTAAATATATCGTAACACTGCGTGGTGTCGGTTACCGCTTTGAGGCAGTATGAGACGGGCGCGGGGAGGTGTGCGCAGACCTGTCAGCATTGGATGGAAGCTTGCGTTTCATATCATCGTGCTCACAGGCTTGGCTGTGCTTGTTACGTGGGTGTTTCAGGTCTTTCTGCTGGATAAATTTTACGAGGTGACCAAGCGACGCGAGCTGAGACGAAGTGCGGAGATCTTATCACAGAATATTGACGATCCCGAAATGAAGGAGATCGCATCCGACCTTGCGATTGAGAGCACGATGCGCGTATTTGTTTATCAAATTACCGATACGGGCAAAAATTTGCTTGTTGACGTAGACGCGACGGGCGGTATCGGCATTTATCCCGAGCACGAAAAGATCTTCAATCTGGTCACAAGGGCGAGAGAGAATGATGGCATCTATATTGGAAAGATTCATTTTGCAGGCGATGAGACACGGGATGAGAATGCCTTTGATTTTTGGCTTGAGGGCGAAAATCAAGTGCAATATGAGCGCATCAAGGCGGGAAACACGCGCCTTGTCTGCGTAAAGGTCACACAAAATCAAAGCGGAGCGCCCTGCATCATCCTTCTGGATGCGGCACTGTTTCCGTTGGATACGACCGTACATTCCTTGGAGATGCAATTTATTTGGATCGCGGGATTTCTTTTGATCTTTGCGATCTTCAGCGTTTGCAGTCTCTACCGACGTATTTCAAAGCCCTTGATTCGAATGAATGAGGCGGCAAAGCAGCTTGCAAAGGGAAAATACGATACAAAATTCGTTGGAGAGGGCTATTTGGAAACGCGTGAGCTGGCAGATACGCTCAACCATACCGCAACCGAGCTCTCGCGCGTGGATCGCCTGCAAAAGGAGCTGCTCGCGAATATTTCACACGATCTTCGCACTCCTCTGACCATGATCAAGGGATATGGGGAATTGATGCGTGACATTCCCGGGGAGAACACCCCGGAGAATATGCAGGTGGTCATTGACGAGACCGAGCGCCTTTCCGAATTGGTAAACGACCTGCTCGATCTTTCGATGCTGCAATCCGGGAATACCACCTTTTCGCCAACCCCCTTTAACCTTACCGAGGCAATTCGCGAGAGTATGACACGATACGACACATTGGTGCGCCATCGCGGATATCGGATCGACTTTTCGGCAGATGGCAACGTATGGGTCAATGCGGATCACAAGATGATCCTGCAGGTGCTCTATAATCTCATCAATAACGCGATCAACTACACGGGCGAGGATCACTCGGTCACAGTTACGCAAACGGTCAAGGATGACTGTGTGCGTATTTCAATTACAGACACGGGTGCGGGCATTGCTCCCGAGGAGATGCCGCTTATCTGGGACCGTTATTATAAGGTAGATAAAGTACACAGACGTGCAATGGTTGGCACCGGCTTGGGGCTTTCGATTGTCAAGGGTATTTTGGAGCGACATAATGCTGTATATGGAGTCAGCAGTACCGTAGGGCAGGGCTCGACCTTTTGGTTTGAGCTTCATATCATTCCTGTTGTTTGCGATCAAGTACATCGATTGGAGGAAGGACATTGAATTCATTGATAGCAACGCGTTTGCGCTGTCCCGTGTGCCGGGCGACTTGCGAGGTCAGCGAGGACGGCAAAAGCTTATATTGCGGCGGACAAAGACGGCATTGCTTTGATTTTTCCCGTAGCGGTTATCTCAACCTCGCAGGTCCGCACGGTGGCGAGGGGGATCTTAAAGCATCTGTGCGTGCGCGCAGTCTGTTTTTGGAGAGCGGATATTATGAGAGGCTTGCCGACACGGTGTGTGAGGTGCTTGCCTCATGCTCTGTCAATACCGTTCTGGATGCGGGATGCGGAGAGGGCTATTACACCAATCGCATGGCATTGGGACGCGCGGCACTTGGCGTGGATCTTTCCTCGGCAGGAATTGATCACGCCGCAAAGGCAGCCAAAAGAGAGGGCTTGAACGCGGGTTATGCCGTTGCGAGTCTCTTTAAGCTGCCCGTAGCGGATGCGTCCTTTGATGCGATCACCAATCTCTTTGCTCCGTGTGCTGAGGCGGAGTTTGTGCGCGTGCTGCGCCCGGGCGGCGTGTTGATCGTCGTTGCGGCGGGAGAGCACCATCTCTTAGGACTCAAGAAGGCGATTTACGATACCCCATATACCAACCGCGGCAGAGCAGATCTTCCGCAGGAGCTTGCCCTTGAGCGTGAGATTCGCTTGACGTATGAGATCACCGTAGAGGGCAGAGAGCGGATCGATGCGCTCTTCTCCATGACACCGTATTATTGGCGCACATCCGAGGCTGATCGACAAAAGCTCGCACAGCTGGATCGCCTTACCACAGAGGTCGATTTTAACGTATACGTTTATAGGAAAGGACTTATAGAATGAAGATCTCCGTTTGTATTCCCATGTATAATGAAAATGCCGTGATCGCGGATACCGCAAAAACTCTCTCGGCATATATGTCGTCGCATTTCGAGGATTATGAGATTCTGTTTTGTGATGACGGAAGCACGGACGGCTGTGCGGATACCGTGCGCGCGTTGGAGCTTCCTTGCGTGCGTGTGGTCGGATACGAGGAAAATCACGGCAAGGGCTATGCGGTGCGTACGGCAATGCTTGCGGCAGAGGGCGACGTGAGAATGTTTACCGATGCGGATCTCGCATACGGGACCGACGTCATTTCGCGCGTTGCCGAGACCTTTGCGGCAAACCCCAAGGCATCTCTTGTCATTGGCTCACGCAATTTGCAAAGCGATGGCTATGAGGGCTATACCTTTTTGCGTCGCGTGGCATCCCGCCTCTATATTCGCGTGCTTTGCCTAGCAGGGGGCTTCCGCTTGTCGGATTCACAATGTGGCTGTAAGGCGTTCTCGGGGGAGGCGGCACAAAGCATCTTCCCACGGTGCGAGGTCAACGGCTTTGCGTTCGATTTTGAGGCGATTCTGTGGGCGGTCAAGCTGAATATGGAGATCGTGGAAATGCCCGTCAAGGTGTTGCATCATGGCTCCTCCAAGGTGCGCGTGGTACGTGATACCTTCCGTATGCTGCGCGATTTGCGCCGCATGAAAAAGCGCGTCCGCCGCGAAAAAATATAGGAAAAAAGCGTGTGATCTTGGATCACACGCTTTTTCTATGCATGAAGTGAACTGCAAACCGATATAATAATACGATGGTTTATATTCAGTTTATAAATAGGATGTATAATATTGCGGAGTATGAAGATTAAGCTGCATTGGAGTATTTATGGAAATAAATTTGATGGGCGAAGTCAAGGCAAGACGGATGGCAAAAATTCTTCGACGGACGTTCGTTTTTCTGTTTTGGGGAGCCTTGATCGTATTGTGTATCATTTATCGGGAGCGGATCACGGTCGATTCTATTGTGGAGCTCGTGCCGAAAAATTCGGTGTGGTCGATCGTTGTCATGCTGTTGCTTTATGCTGTCAAAAGTCTCGCGATGTTTATCTATGGCGGCATTTTGTATGCGGCGAGTGGGATCCTGTTTTCTTTGCCTGTTGCGATCATTGTCAATACGCTTGGCACCGTTATTATGACAACGATCCCGTTCTACATTGGTAGGAAAATGGGGAAAAAGTCTGTGGATTTCATTGTGCAAAAAAATCAAAAGCTCGAAATTATTCGCGATATGCAAAACAAAAACGAGTTTTTTGTCAGCTTCATGCTGCGAATGATCGGACTTTTGCCCGCTGACCTTGTAGCAATGTATCTTGGTGCCGCTGGAATGCGTTACCGACCTTATTTTTTTGGCACTGTCATCGGACTTTTCCCATCTATTATCTGCTTTTCTGTTATGGGAATGCGTATTGATGATATCGGATCCCCCGAATTTATCATTTCTGCCGCTGTCGAGACCGCGTTGACCGTTATTTCGGTCATACTTTATTTCATATGGAATAAACGGAAGAAAAAAGGTACTGCCGAAAATGGAGGAGAGCAATGAGCGCACAAACCCACGCCCAACACATCAACATTTTGGTAACCCTAAACGAGGCATACTTGAAGCACCTTAACGTAATGCCTTTTTCATTGCTGCGTAGCAATCCCGATTGTACCTTTACGGTGTATCTGCTTCATACGGATATGCGCGAGGCGGCGACGGCGGAAACCAAGCGTATACTCAAATCGCGCGGGGAATTGGTGATGCTTGAGGCGGGCTCTCTTGGACTTGAGGAGGCACCTACCACGGATCGATTTCCAAAAGAGATGTATTATCGCATTTTTTCCGCGAAATATTTACCGCTATCGCT
>JAFTJB010000102.1 GCA_017456625.1 Clostridia bacterium | reverse complement strand
TGCTGTTTTTTTCATGTAATTACAAAATGCCTACTGAAAATGTGACGACCGAAACAACAATCCATGATGCGCCTACAGATAGTAATTCCATCAATTTTAATGATTATGATCAGTATATGGAATATTTGAGAAGCGTGTCTTTGCCGAATGATTTTGTTCAATATGACAAATTGAGATCATTAGGAAGTTTTGAAGAGTTTCAGTTTACAGGGCTTACTTACAATATACATGACCAATACTACTATCTTTTTTTAGCTGAAAATGGACGTTTGATAGATTTGCTGATTACGCATATGGAAGAGGCTGTTGATTACGAGCTTGCGCCGATATCTGTTTACCCGGTGTCTACTGATAACGCTAATGAGGATTTGCGCTACTGCCAAGAAAAAGAGCGTTGTCATTATTATCTCGATGATGACTTGGCTTATTGCTATGATCAAGGTGTTTTGTCGGATATATATTTGCGTACTGAACGTGTCATGTTTCATTTTTTTTATGGCTACAGTGCTTCTGAATTCATTCCAAATGACGGCAGCCTTGTCAGCCGTTTGTTGAACAAAAATACCGCGCCGGAGGCGAAAGCCGAATTTGAGGCAATGGTCTTTGGCGAGGAGTGAAATTTGCCGCCCGCCCGTGCGTTTTGCGGGGCGGGCGGCACTGTTTGCTTTTTCGATATATTTTTCAAAATCTGTTGACTTTTTTTCAAAAATAGGTTACAATAATTATATATGTCTAAATTTTGAGAGGGGGCGAGCAAAGTGATCAGAAGTATGACGGGATTTGGCAGATGCGTGCAGTCTGTGGACGGATTGGATATCACCGTTGAGGTCAGATCGGTCAACAGTCGTTTTCTTGATTGCTCGGTCAAGATCAGCCGTGCCTTTGCCTATTTGGAGGAGCGAATCAAGCCCTATTTGCAGAAGCGTGGGATTACGCGCGGCAAGGTGGACGTTTGGATCGGCATTGAGGTCGCGGATTCGGGAGCTGTAGAGGTTGCGATCGATGAGGGCTATCTCAAGGGCTACCTCGAGGCGCTCTATACCCTGCGCGACCGCTTTGGTCTGCAGGATGATATTTCGGTGATGACGGTCGCGAGAAATCAGGAGATCTTCCGTGTGAAGAAGCCCGAGGAGGACGTTGAGCGCGATTGGGCGCGTGTCCTTTCGGTGCTGGCACCTGCTGTGGACGCATTCCTTGTGACACGCGAGCGCGAGGGTGCCTGCATTGGCGTGGATATGTCTGCGAAGGTCTTGCATATTCTTTCGATCGTGGATGAGATCGAGAAGCTTTCCGAGGAGAGCGTGGTGCATTACCGCGAGAGACTTGCGGAGCGCATCCGCGAGGCGCTTGCCGACAACCAGATCACGCCCGACGAGAGCCGACTTCTGACCGAGTGTGCCATCTATTCCGACAAGGTCGCCGTGGACGAGGAGCTTCTTCGTCTGCGCACGCATATCGACGCATTCTCCAAGATGCTCGAGGGAGGAGATGCCGTTGGACGTAAGATGGACTTCCTCATTCAGGAGATGAACCGAGAGATCAACACCACGGGCTCCAAGTGCAACAACGCCGAGATCGCAAAGCTTGTGGTCGAGGTCAAATGCGAATTGGAAAAGATCCGCGAGCAGATCCAAAATCTCGAGTAACAACGCGCCAAAAGAAAGGATACTACATCATGAAGTTTATCAACGTGGGCTTTGGCAACATGGTCGCGGTGGATCGCGTCGTGGCACTTGCCAATCCGGATTCCGCACCCATCAAGCGACTCATTCAGGATTCCAAGGACGACGGCAGAGCCATTGACGTGACCTGCGGCAGACGTACCCGCGCGGTCATCATCACCGATTCCGAGCACGTCATTCTCTCCGCGATCCAGACCGAGACCATCGCAAACCGTCTTGACAACAGCACCGACATCGACGATGAGGTCGATACCGAGGACGAGGAAGAGGGCTGACACGATGAAGAAGGGACTTTTGATCGTCATTTCCGGTCCTGCGGGAAGCGGAAAGGGAACCGTGAACTCCATTTTGCTGCAGTCGCCCGAGTTTTCCTATTCGGTCTCGGCGACCACGCGTGCGCCGCGCCCGGGCGAGGTGGACGGCGTCAACTACCACTTTATCACCAAGGAGGACTTTGAGAGCCGTATCCAAAACGGCGAGATGCTCGAGTATACCTCCTATTGCGGAAACTATTACGGAACGCCTCTGCGCGAGGCGATCGAGGTCATGGAATCGGGGCGCAACCTGATCCTTGAGATTGAGGTCGAGGGCGCGCAGAACGTCAAGCGCCTCTATCCCGAGGCGGTGCTGATTATGCTTCTTCCTCCCTCCTTTGCCGTTCAGGAGGCGCGCCTGCGCGGCCGCGGCACCGAGACCGAGGAGAAGATCTGCGAGAGACTCAACCGCACGCGCGAGGAGCTTCCGCTCGTTGGTCAGTACGATTACGTCGTCTACAACAGAGACGGCGGAGCGGAGCAGTGTGCCGATGACATTCGTGCCATCGTACGCGCGGAGCAGAACGCAACGCGCCGCCATTCGGATGCTGCAGTCGCATATTTTAAAGCTTGAAAAATTTTGATATAATTTGATATAAGGAGATACCAATACTATGCTTCATCCTACCATTGAAGAGCTTACCCAAGGCAACTACAACCGCTACGAGCTTGCGCTCGCAACCGCAAAGTGCGCACGTATCATTACCGATGAGTACGTCCGTCAGCACGACATCGCGGAGAAGAGCATCACGGGCAACAAGGAGACCGACAAGCCGCTCAACACCATGATCGACCGCGAGTTGCGCGACGAGAAGGCTGTTAAGGTCGCGATCAATCGCCTCTACGAGGGAAAATTCATTATCGATGCCAATGCGGAGGATGCTCCCGCAGCAGAAGAGGCTGCCGAGGAGGCTCCCGCTACAGACGCGGAGTGATCCGATCTTGGATCTTCGATTTGCGGGCGTTTGCCTCTTGAACAAGCCCTATCACACCGATGTTGTATACGATTATCGGATCCCCGAGGAGCTGACCGATTGCGTCCTCCCCGGGGTGTTCGTGACCGTTCCGTTTGGGACCGCGAATACGCCAAACCTCGGTGTGGTATGGGAGCTGAAGGAAAAATCCGAATACAAGGAGCTCAAGTCGATCCTCTCCGTCTGCCCCGATAACGTCTCACTTGACCGTGAGATGCTGGGGCTTTGTGACTTTATGCGGCAGAGAACGCTTTGCACAACAGGGGATGCGGTGCGCGCTATGGTGCCATCCTCTGCCATCTCCAAGCTCCGTGAATCCTATGCGATCAATTCGGAATATCAACAACTGCGTTCCGACGAGCTTTCTTCGTCGGATTTGTTCGTCTATGAATATCTTCGTCTGCACGGAGAGACCGAGACTGCCATTCTGCACCAGCGCTTTGGTGCGGGAACCGAGACGGTGCTCCGCCGTATGCGCGCAAAAGGGTATTTGATCCGTCGGATCGTCAGACACGATGCAATGGCGGAAAAAAACGAGACGGTCTGGGCACTCGCGATCGGCGAGGAGCAGGCAGGAGAGCTGGCGACGGGTGCGCGTGTGGAGGGAATTAAGCTGACCTCCGAGCGTCATCGCCGTATTTTGACCGCACTGCTTGAGGCGGGCGAGCCGCTTTCCTCGGCAGAGTTTGCCGCACGCGCAGAGGTAACTACGACACAGCTTAGAGCACTTTTGGATAAGGGCTTGCTGCAAAGGGGCGAGCGGCGCGTGGAGCGCAATCCGTATGAGCTTGAGGCGGTATTGGCACAGCCGCTCGTCCTCAACGGAGAGCAGACGGAGGCATTGGATACGCTTTGGTCTCTGGCTTCCTCGGGGGAGCCGAGGGCGGCATTGCACCATGGCGTGACGGGAAGCGGAAAGACCGCGGTCATGCTCGCTCTGATCGAACGGCTGCTTGCGTGTGGGCAGGGCGTGATCGTTTTGCTCCCCGAGATCGCGCTGACTCCGCAGTCGGTCTCGATCTTTTGCTCCCGATTTGGCAATCGCGTTGCCGTCATTCATTCCGCGCTTTCGGCAGGAGAGAGATACGATGCTTACTGTCGCATTCGCGAGGGACGCGCGGACGTGGTCCTCGGTACGCGCTCGGCGGTCTTTGCTCCCGTGCAAAATCTCGGCGCGATCATCATCGACGAGGAGCAGGAGCATACCTATAAATCCGATCAAAATCCCAAGTATCATACGCGCGATATCGCAAGATACCGCTGTAACCACCACAAGGCACTCATGCTTTTAGCATCCGCAACGCCGTCGGTGGAGAGCTATAAAAAGGCGAAGGACGGCGTTTATACGCTGGTACGACTCACCGAGCGCTATGGAAACGCGAGACTGCCCGAGGTGGAGATCGCGGATATGCGAAAAGAGGTGCAGAGCGGTAACGTAGCCCCTCTTGGAGAGCGGCTTCTTTCCTCGCTTTGCGAAACGGTCGGTAAAGGCGAGCAGGCGGTGCTTTTCCTTAACCGACGCGGCTATAATCATTTTGTCAGCTGTCGATCCTGCGGAGAGGCGATCACCTGTCCCTCCTGCTCGGTGGCAATGACCTACCATACTAAGCACGGCACCTATACGGAGGGAGAATTGGTCTGCCATTGGTGCGGCAGACGGATGCCGCTTCCGCGAGAGTGTCCGAAGTGCAAATCGGCACATCTGTCGCGCATGGGCTTTGGAACACAGCGCGTGGAGGAGGAATTGCAAAATCTTTTGCCATCATCCACCATATTGCGCATGGATACCGACACGACGTCGACCAAGTTTGCGTATGACGAGATGCTAAGACAGTTCCGCGAGGGGCGCGCAGACGTGCTGCTCGGCACCCAGATGGTGACCAAGGGACACGATTTTCCGCAGGTGACGCTGGTTGGCGTTCTGCTTGCCGACGCGTCGCTTTATCTCGACGATTATCGCGCCTCGGAGCGTACGTTTGCGATGCTCACGCAGGTCATCGGGCGTGCGGGAAGAGGGGAGCTGCACGGAAAGGCGGTCATTCAGACCAACAATCCCGACAGCGAGATCATCCAATTGGCATGTGCGCAGGATTACGAGGGCTTTTACGAGCGCGAGATCCGCTTGCGCCAATTGCTGGTATTTCCGCCGTTTTGTGACATTGCGCTGCTCACGCTTTCGGGCTATCCCGAGGGGGAGGTGCTCCGCGCCTCGGTGCAGCTCTCGGAGATGCTCAAGGAGATGCTCGAGGGAGACTACAGAGACGTGGCGACCGTGAGCTTTGGTCCGTTTGAGGCACCCGTTTACCGTGTGGATAACCGCTATCGGATGCGCATGGTGATCAAATGCAGAATGACCAAGCGCACGCTTGCGATGTTTTCCGAGATCCTTTGCCGCTTTGGGCATTTCAACTACAGAAAGCTCAATCTTTCCATTGACTTCAATCCATCGAATTTGTAAGATCGGCACAGATCCGCTCATTATCATTTCCCGAAAGGACACATAAAAATGGCTAAACTGAACATTGTAAAAATGGGGGACGATATGCTTCGTCGCGTATGCCGTCCCGTAGAACAGATCACCCCTCGCATTCTCACGCTGCTTGACGATATGCTGGAGACCATGCACGCGGCTGACGGCTGCGGACTTGCCGCACCGCAGGTGGGTGTGCTTCGTCGCATCGCGATCGTAGAGGTCGAGGAGGGCGAGGTGATCGAGATGATCAACCCCAAGATCATCGCCTTCGCGGGCGAGCAGCAGGAGTCGGAGGGCTGTCTCTCCATTCCCGGTAAGTATGGAATTACCAAGCGCCCCAAGCACGTCACCGTTCGCGCAATGAACCGCAAGGGTGAGATTTTTGAGGTGTCAGGCAGCGATCTGCTCGCGCGCGCGCTTTGCCATGAGATCGACCACCTCGACGGCAAGCTGTTCGTTGATAAGGTCGTGAGGTACACCAACTGATGCGTATTTTGTTTATGGGAACACCCGACTTCGCGCTCTTTTCTCTGCGCGCCTTGGTCGAGGCGGGAGAGGACGTCATCGGCGTGGTCACACAGCCCGATAAGCCCAAGGGGCGCGGATATACGCTCACACCGCCGCCTGTCAAGGTCTATGCGGAGAGCGTGGGACTTCCCGTTTATCAGCCGAATACGCTCAAGGGCGACGAATTCGCAACGCTTTTGCGCACGGTCGATCCCGAATTGATCGTCGTGGTCGCGTTTGGCAAAATTCTGCCCAAAAACGTATTGGATTACCCGAAATACGGATGCGTCAACGTGCATGGCTCTATCCTTCCCGAATATCGCGGCGCGGCACCTATGCAACGCGCGATCATGGATGGCAAGTCGGAGACGGGCGTGACGACCATGATGATGGACGTGGGGCTCGATACGGGAGATATGCTGCTGGTCGAGAAAATGCCGATCGAGGAGAATGACAACTTCGAAACGGTGCATGATAAGCTTGGAGCGATCGGTGCGCACGCGCTGCTTGAGACCGTCAAGAAAATGAAGGACGGCACGCTCCACCGCCAAAAGCAGGATGACACCTTGGCAAGCTATGCCGCGAAGATCGAAAAGGAGGATTGCCTCATCGATTTTTCGCGCACGGCACAGCAGGTACACGATCAGATCCGCGGACTCTCTCCCATTCCGCTCGCATTTACGCATACGCTCGACGGAAAGCTGCTCAAGGTGACCGAGGCAGAGGTCGCAACGACCTCGACCGATGCGCCTGCGGGAGAGGTGATCTCGATCGACGGCGGCAAGATCACGGTCGCTTGCGGTGAGGGCGCGATCTCGATCCTTGCGGTGCTCCCCGAGGGAAAAAAACGCATGAGAGCGGCTGACTTCATCAACGGCAGACGGATCAAGGTCGGAGATCGGCTCAACTAAAACAAACGAATTCTGTCAACTTTATTAAAAGTAAATGATCGACCTTTTTTCAAAAAGGTCGCGGGTTTTCAGGGCGGCACCCTGAATCGCGCTCCGCAGAGCGCGAAAATTCCCCATTCCTTCCAAAGCGCCGGGAGGGGAATTTCTCGCCGATGAGGCGAGACGGGGAAACCCACAATTGGGGGTTCCCAATGTTTGCTCTATGAAATGAGGAATTACTATGTTCTATTATTTTGATTGGACGTTGCTTTTGGTCCTGCCCGCAATGCTGTTTGCATTCTGGGCGCAGATCAAGGTGCAGTCCACCTTTTCCAAATACAGCACCGTCATTGGCAGAGGCGGCTATACGGGCGCCACTGCGGCAAGACGTCTGCTCGATGCCAACGGGCTTTATCACGTTGCCGTCATGCAGTCGAACGGCGGTAAGCTTTCGGATCATTACGACCCGAGAAACAAAACGCTTTACCTGTCGCACGAGGTCTATGGATCGAGCAGTGCGGCGGCTGTCGGTGTTGCCTGCCATGAGGCGGGACACGCGCTTCAGCACGCGCGGGAATACGCGCCGCTCAAGCTCCGTATGCAGATCATTCCCATTTGCAGCGTCGGCTCCAATCTCGCAATGCCCATCTTCCTCGTCGGTCTGATCCTCTCGGGTGCGGCGCAGGCGGGGGGCGAGATCGGATATTGGCTGATGATGCTCGGCATCGCTTGCTTTTCGCTTGCGACCTTCTTCCAGCTCGTTACGCTCCCCGTGGAGTTTAACGCGTCGAAGCGCGCCGTGGAGGGAATGCGAGATTGCGGAATTCTGACCTCGGATGAGATCCCTGCGGCGAAAAAGGTGCTTTCCGCCGCCGCTATGACCTACGTCGCGGCATTGGCGGCTTCCTTGCTTTCTCTTTTGCGGTTGCTTGTGATTGCAAACAACCGCCGCAGATAATGGCAAAGAGCGCGCGGGCGCTTGCCGTAGAGATCCTCGGTCGCTGTACGAGCGCGGAGCAGTACTCCAATCTTGCGCTCGATACGGCGATCAAGCGAAACGATCTCGCGGCGACTGACCGCGCTTTGCTGACGGCTTTGGTCTACGGTGTCATTGAAAAGAAATTGACGCTGGAATATCATATCTCGGTCCTTGCCAAGCGACCGATCGGGGAGATCGCTCCCGCGGTTCGCATCCTTTTGTCGGTGGGACTCTATCAGCTCGCGTATATGGACAGGATCCCCACGCACGCCGCCGTCAACGAGACGGTGGAGCTGGCTCCAAAGCGCGCAAAGGGCTTTGTAAACGCGATCATGCGTGCGTATTGCCGCGCGGAGGGGAAGATCGAATTGCCGGATCGAGAGCAGGATCTCATTCGCTTTTTATCGGTCAAATACTCCTTTGACGAGCGCGTTTGCGCGCGCTTCGTGGAGGAATTCGGCGCGGAGAGAGCAGAGGCATTGCTTGCCTCCTTTGGTGTACAGCCTCCCTTGACCTTGCGCGTCAATACCTTAAAAATCACGCGTGAGGAGCTGCTTGAGCGGCTTGCGGAGCAGGGCTTTGACGCTATGCCGACCAAGGAGAGTCGCACGGGAATTTTGGTGCGCGGAAACGCACCCGTGCGTGAGTTATACGGATTTGCGGAGGGGCTGTTTTTTGTGCAGGACGAGGCATCCCAGCTCTGCACCGAGGCAGTCGGAGCCGAGGCGGGCATGACCGTGCTCGATCTTTGCGCTTGCCCCGGGTCAAAATCCTTTGGCATCGCGCTGGATATGAAAAATGAGGGGCGTGTTTGCTCCTGCGATCTACATGAAAATAAGCTTTCACTCGTGCGTGACGGTGCCGCGCGGCTTGGGATCTCGATTGTCGAGACCTATGCGCGGGATGCGAGAAATACGCGCGAGGAGTGGATTGGGCGCGCCGACCGCGTGCTTTGCGACGTGCCTTGCTCGGGCTTCGGCGTTTTTGCGAAAAAGCCGGAGCTCCGATACAAGGACCCCGAGCGGAGCCGTGATTTGCCCGCGATCCAGACAAATATTCTCCGTACGGCGGCAGGATACGTCAAGAGGGGCGGCAGGCTGATCTATTCCACCTGCACGCTTTTGCCGCAGGAGAACGAGGAGAACGTCGAGCGCTTTTTGCGTGAGCATCCCGATTTTACGCTTGTACGCGAGCGTACGCTTACACCGCTTGAGGACGGAACGGACGGCTTTTATTTTGCCGTTCTGGAAAGGAATTGAATAGAACCGTATGAATCGGAGCATATTTGAAAGGAGGAGAATGGAATGACCGAGCAAAGAGTGGAATTGCTGTCTCTGCTTCCCGAGGAGCTGGAGGCATGGATGCTTTCCGTGGGTGAACCGAAATACCGCGCGCGTCAGATCTTTCCGCAATTGCATCGCGGCATCGCGCCCGATGAGATGACCAACATCGGCAAAAAGCTGCAGGAAAAGCTGCGGGAGCATTTTTTGTGGCACCTGCCCGTGGTGGAGCGTAAGCTCATCTCGGCGCTTGACGGAACGGTCAAGTACCTTGTCTCGCTTTCGGACGGAAACTGCGTGGAGAGCGTGGTCATGAAGTACAGCCACGGCAATACCGTTTGCATCTCCTCGCAGGTCGGATGCCGCATGGGGTGCAAATTCTGTGCCTCTACCATTGGAGGCAAGGTACGCGATCTGACGCCTGCCGAGCTTTTGGGACAGGTGATCGCCGCGCAGAAGGATATGGGCGAGCGGATCTCCAATATCGTCATGATGGGGATCGGTGAGCCGCTGGATAACTATGATAACGTCATGAAATTTTTAAAGCTCGTCAATCACGAGGAGGGTGTCAATATCGGCTACCGCCATATTTCGCTCTCTACCTGCGGTCTCGTAAATCGGATCGAGCAATTGGCAGAGGAGAATTTGCCGATCACGCTCTCGATCTCACTTCACGCGCCCGATGACGAGACGAGAAGCGCGATCATGCCCGTCAACAATCGTTGGGGCGTGGACGAGCTGCTCGATGCCTGCCGCGCGTATTTCGCAAAAACGGGGCGGCGCATTTCGTTTGAATATACGCTCATTGCGGGCAAGAACGACTCGGTGGCAAACGCGCAGAAGCTTGCGCGCGTGCTCAATGCCAAGCTACGATCACGCACCGATACCATGCCCATTCACGTCAATCTTATCCCCGTCAACGAGGTCGATGAGACGGGCTTTACACGCTCGGGTAAGGATGCCGTAGCCGCGTTTGCCAAGACGCTTGAGGGAAAGGGCATCCGCGCAACGGTACGCCGTAAGCTCGGAGCGGATATCAACGCCTCCTGCGGTCAGCTACGCCGCGCCGCAATGCAGGAGTAATATTTTTGTCATTCTACATACTGAATACGGATCTATAGCGGAGGTGTGTAGAATGGAAAAGGGTGATCGAAAAACCAAACGGCTGGTGGGAATTCTTCTATTGTCGTTTTTGTTCTTCGTTTCCTCGGCTTGGGTGGTGTTTGACGAGCTGTTCGCACCGCTTGAGGAGGAGATGCAGACCGTCACGGTGCCGAATTTCGAGGGGCAGGCGCTCTCGTCGGTGCGAATGGCGGATTGGTTTGAGGTTAAAACCGAGTACCGATACGATGAAAGTGCGCCGTCGGGGGTGATCCTTTCGCAGGAGCCGAGCGGAGGAAGCCAACGCAAGATCGGCGTACGCAGACCGACATGTCAACTAAAATTGACGGTCAGCCTCGGACGCGAAACCGCAATTCTCCCCGACGTGGTGGGAGAGGACGTGCGTGTAGCAGAGGGGCGACTGCGTGAGGCGGGCTTTGCGGTCAAAAGTGAGATCTCTGTGGGTGCGTACCCCGAGGGCGAGGTCTATCAGATGTCCCCGAGAGGCGGCGAAAAGCTACCCGTTGGAACCGAGATCGTACTGTACGTCAGCGCGGGAACGCCTGCTGTGACGGTGACGGTGCCCGATCTGCGCGGACTCACACGCGGAGAGGCGCTGACACAGATCTGGCTCTCACAGCTATCCGTCAAGGAGGTCATAGAGGTCCCCTCGGAGGTGGAGGAGGGCTTAGTGATCGCGCAGGATTATCCGCCGGGTACGGTCGTAATGGCGGGGAGTCGGCTGACGCTCACGGTCAGCGGACGTGATTGAATTTTAAGAAAGGATCTGCAAAAAGATGGCATATCAAGGATATGGCCGCGTGATCCGCGGCGTGGGTGGATTGTTTACGGTGCGTATGTTCGACGGGAATTCCCGTTTGCATACGGACATTCCCATGCCGCTCGACGGAAAAACGGTCTTTGGGCGTGGGCGTGGAAGCTTGCACCGCAAGGGCGCGCTTTTGGTCGGAGACATCGTGGAGGTCGCGTATGACGATACCTCCTTTGCGCGCGAGGGGGATGAGGTGATCCCAAGTCCCGACGGAACGGGCATCTCCATTGACCGCATCTGTGACCGCTCCTGCGCGCTTATCCGCCCACCGATGGCAAATCTGGACGTTTTGTTCGTCACGCTCGCAGCGGCGGCACCCGATCCGATCCTCGAGACGGTGGACAAGCTCATTGCCATCGCGGAGCATAACAATATCGAGTCGGTCATCGTGGTCACCAAGAGTGAATTGAACCCCGCGTATGCCGCGGAATTGCGTGCGCTCTATCAAAAAGCGGGCTTTGATGCCTTTTGCGTGGGGCAGGGGATCGAGGACGATATCGAGGGTTTGAGAACCTACATACAGACAAGGCTTGAAGGGAAGATTGCCGCGTTTTCGGGCGCGTCGGGCGTGGGAAAATCCACGTTTCTCAATCGCCTGTTTCCCGAGCTTGCCCTGGAGACGGGAGAGATCAGCCGACGGATCGAGCGCGGAAAGAACACCACGCGGCACGTTGAGCTTTATCCCTTGTCGGAGGCGGCGGATTGCGGATTTTTGGCAGATACGCCCGGCTTTACCATGCTGGATTTTGAGAGGTTCGACTTTTTCGATAAGGAGAATTTGCCCATGACCTTCCGCGAGTTTGAAAAATACATCGGAGAATGCAGATATACCAAATGCTCCCACACGGTGGAGCAGGGGTGCGCGATCCGAGAGGCGGTGAGAAGCGGAGAGATCGCGAGATCCCGTCATCAAAGCTTCTGTGCGCTTTACGAGGTGCTCAAGAAGAAAACGAAGTGGTAAAATGAAAATTGAAGAGATCTCCGCATGGAGGTCTCTTCGGCAGAAAAAGTTTTTTCAAAAAAACGCAAAAAATTTGATTGAAGGTATTGACAAACCGAAAAAAATGTGGTAAAATACCATCTGTTATTGCGGCATCGCCAAGCGGTAAGGCAACGGACTCTGACTCCGTCATTACCTAGGTTCGAATCCTAGTGCCGCAGCCATCTAGTGTGACCAAAATAGATATCACACCAAAAAAGTCCATGTCCTGTAAGGGATTTTGGACTTTTTTTGTGCCTTTTTTCAGAGTGTGTTTTTATGGATATCATTCGATCAAAACACGCTTTCACGAGGATTTGAACTAAATAACAACGCTTTTGGGGGCGGATTTTGCAAACTTTATTGCAAAATCCGCCCCCTTTTTTTATTGTCCTATTTGTAAAAAAATAATGTCTGAAAGAGGAATAAATTATGTTTTGTCAAGCTAGAGCCCCTCCTGGGAACATCTTCAAAAAGCAATTAGAAAGGAAGAATACAAATGATTACACTACGCATCAAATACGCCGATACGACAGTCAACATCCAATTCCCATGCACCGACAATCTGCTCATGGCAAAGCTCATGGAGCTCCACGCTACGGATCACGAAGGTGATCCTTTTTTCGTTGAAGAAGTAATTGAGCCAAGAGACCTCGCGCCCTTTTTCGAAACACAGTTCGTAGACCTGGATGAAGTGAACTATCTCGCCAAAAGGATGGAGAGCTTCATGGACAAGGAAATAAATCAATTTTTTGCTGCTTCAACACTTGAAGGTCATTCCACGGTGAAGGATCTGATCAATCTGACGTTCAGTCTTGAAAGGTACACACTTATCCGTGACGTGACCAATCTGCAAAAGGTTGGTGCATCTCATATGCTCAACAAACGCGGCGGGATGTCAACCGAAGAATACAAATCTCCTAAGATGGCGGAGATCGGCAAGGAATTGCTCGGTAGCGGAAAAGGCATCCCTACAGATTACGGTCTCGTTTTTATCAATGAGGAAAATCCGTTCAACGAGCTGTACAAAGGAACAACCTTCCCCGAGTATTACTACAAAAATGCCTATGCAACCGTGTACCTTGAAAAAGGTGATGAGTGCGAATGCATTTACCTGCCGGAGGATGAAACCGCCATTCCCAAAGCCCTGCGCCGCCTCGGATGTAAGTCATTGGACGAATGCTTCATCCATTTGGAAATGAGCGAGCTTGATGACTCTGTCATCGAAGGCATATTCCGAAGCATTTTGGATGGCGAAGGTCTCTATCGCCTCAACAGATTTGCCAATCGAATCGAGGACTGTGACGATGTCCGAAAACTTGCGGCAGTAATGAAATATGCAGAAGCCGAGGACAGTGAGTCTTTTTTCCAATTAGCGCGAGGAATAGATCATTTTATATTTATTCCCGATGTAACGGAGAGCGAGGCAGTCGGACGCCTTTGGATCGAAAGAATTGACGAACTGACATACAGCCCCGCGCTCGAAGACTATATCGATTTTACAACCTACGGCGAGGATATGATCGATGCTCACGAAGGACGATTTATCGAGTCATACGGTTTGGTCTGTATGAAAGAGAACATGGAACTGTCGGACGTGCTTGAAAATAATGGAATCGGAGGTATGAACTTATGATCAATGCTCTTATCAAAAACGGCGACCGCTCCACTATTGTCAGTATGCCGTTAGGTCGCCGCGAAATAGCCGAAAAGCTCTATCACATCGGTATCAATATTCCCGCCGATAAGATTCTATGCATCGGATTAAACGATCTGCCAATCAATGTGGAGCTGACCGGTGACACGGACATGGAAACCAAGCTGATTGCGGTTTTGACTGAGTGGGATACGGTAGGCGGTTTGAACCACGTTTTGAGCCGTTTTTATGCCCTTCCGATGCAGAACCGACAGGAGTGCGAGGCAGAGGTGCTTGCGGAAGGTGTGGCGAATTTGCCCCGTTTCTGCGGATACCTCTCAAAGTATCTCCCGAGCGAGATTGAGGTCAAGTATTATTGCCCCTTAAAGGTAATGCTGTATGAAAGGAATGAATACGGCGATATCGATGAAAGCCTCTACAGTGAATTGGACGGCAGCTTCGCTGATTCCTACGAGGAAGAAATACGAGACAGGTTTCACCAATACAACAACGATGGCATCGATATGGCGGAATACTTTAGCGGTAGTAACGGCGTGAAGGGAAAACTGAAATCCGTAGAGTGGGATTTTGAATCTCACGGAGGAACGCTGTACGGTTGCATCAAGGTCAAGCTGACAGCCCCATTCACGCCCGAGGAAGAAGATGAATTTAAGTCATGGATTCGCGGGCAGAACTCGGACGGACTCGGCGAAGGCTTTGAGCAACGGGAAATCGACATTTCCGATGGTGAGATGTATGTCAGCTATTGGCACAGTGGCAACGATTACTATATCGACAACGAAACAGAGTTTGACCGCCGACTGTCGGGAGATATCGGAATGGGAGGAATGTAATATGGCTATTATTTTTTCAAAAATTACGCTTCGTGCTGACGAGCTTGAAACAAAGTTTTTTGCTTGTGGCACGGTCAGGGAGTCGGAAGATTTGGCCCCATACACCCTGTATCATGAATTCACCGAGGAAATCTCCTCTGCAACCGAAATCAAAGTACACGTAGATACTCACATCTACGGCGAGGGTGAACGTTTTGATGCAACACCCGAGGAAATGGCATATTTCACGATTCGAGACCGAGATGATCCGACTTTCCTTTCACGCTGTGAAAAAATCGGTGAATCGGATTTCAGTTTCACCTATTGTCCAGAAGAACTCTTCGGACAAAATTTTTAGTTGGAGGAAAACATGACAGTTTACGAACATGAGCTTATGAAAATTTTCGGAGATTCCGAGCTTCTCTCCGCTGATACGGTGTCGTCCGGAAAAACAATGATCAGTAAGATCGGCGTGGACTTGCGTGCAAAAATCCAATTTGTCACATCGGGACACGCCAATCATTACGATGCGCTGAAGGTGTCCATTATCAAACGGAACGAAGGAGTGGTTGATGAACAGCGCTTCAAGTTTTCGGATATCATCGGCATTCACGACGGCGTTGCTCCGTACATTTGGGAGTACAACGCAACGGATATCAAATGGTACAAATATCATCCCACAGGCTTTGATTATGATGACATTCAAGGTGCGGTCGAGGGATATATCTCGATGTTTGCAGACGAAACGATGGGTATGGGCAGTCAATCGATGTAAAGGAGTTTGGTAAAGTATGGGCTATGTAAACGCAAAAGCACCCAAGGAGGCGTATCATCTCACACCAAAAAAGAATCTTCCATCCATTCTGAACGAGAAGGCTATCAAACGCTTTTCGGATAAGGAGTGTTGGTTCTGTGAATCACTCCCCAAGCTCAAGAAGTATATGGAGTATACCGTCTTGCAGGAAGGGAAGCTCTACTATGGAGTGGGAGGAATCCCAAGCCATTATCCTAAATTTGTTCCCGAGGACTATGTGGTACTCAAGCTAACGCCCGAAGGACGGAATGACCGTTGGGTACATTGGATGCAGGAGGTTCCCGAAGATGTGGATCAGACTTTTCGAGACAAAGCCAAAGAGTTTTCCAACCTCAAAATCGGGTATCGCGGAAACTTCCGTTTTTCCAAGTATGAACTGATCGATGTTGGGGATGTGTTGTTTGGCACAGATTCGGATTGGAAAGACCGTGTAGAAGAACGGAAGAAAACCTATCTTCCCAAGCTGCGGGTAGAGCTTGAAAGCCTTGCGACCAATGCATTTGAGCTGCCTGCGGAGGCACGCGGAACGGTGGAGAATGTGGATGGTATCGGTTATCTTCATGTCAAATGGGATAATGGCAGAACCTTTCTTTTGAATCCTGCCAACGACCGGTTCCGTGTGCTGACGGATACGGAATGCTTTGAGGAAGAATGCGAGAAAAAGCAAGCGGAGTTCATTGGGAATGTCAACCAAAAGGTATTGGACGGAATCGATCTGAGACGGCTACATAAGGCATATCAAAGCAGAGATTTGTCCTATCCTACAGAACTGCTTGCACATCTTCATGAACAGTTTGTCAAGGTATATGGCAGCGACCGCATCCATGACGATATGGATTTTGTTATGGTGCCTGGTGTGGTGCTTGGAGCGAACAACAAAGTGTATCTTGCACTTTTGGAGATCGACGCATCCTCATCGGGAGAGCATTGGAATACCCAATTCATCACTCCGTGTGGGGTGTACAGTCACATGGGAGACAGCCCCGATCCGGATGCCAAGCAGTATATGCTAGGCGTTGTGCCGTACAAATATTGGTACACCGTACAGTATGATGGGGATATTCATACCAGCATGGATGACTGTCCCGAAGACCTTGCACGTATGATCGAGCGGGCACAAAATTTTGAACAGAAGGAAGGTGAAGCAAATGAAGACAATCAATCTGACGTGGAGCAGACCGCCCAATCAATCACATAAAGATTTACAGAAAGGATTTTGAATGTCAATAAAATACCTTGATATGTTTGCCGGCATTGGCGGGTTCCGTTCGGGACTCTCTCATGTCGGCGATTTTTTTATACCCGTAGGCTGGTGCGAGATCGACAGATATGCACAACGAGCCTACAGAGCCATGTATGATACGGAAGGAGAATTATTTTTTGAAGATGCAAGAGCCATTGATCCCTATGCATTACCCGATATCGACCTTATTTGCGGAGGATTCCCTTGTCAAAGTTTTTCGGTTGCTGGAAGACGAGGCGGATTTGAGGATGCCCGAGGAACCCTGTTCTTTGAAATTGCCCGCATTGCCGCCGTTAAAAGACCTAAGTATCTGTTCCTTGAAAACGTTCCCGGACTCTTATCGCATGACGAAGGCAGGACGTTTGCGACCATCCTCATGGCGCTTTCTGACTTGGGGTACGATGTCGCATGGCAGGTGCTTAACAGCAAGGATTTTGGAGTCCCCCAATCCCGAAAAAGGGTGTATATTATCGGATTTCTTGGAGGTCAATGCGCCGGCGAGATATTATCTTTCCGAGAAACAAATGGCGCGGATCTTATCAGACTTGTCCCCGGACGTGAGGGCAACCGTATCTATTCATCCAAAGGAGTCTCTATCACCCTCACAAGCGGTGCGGGAGGATTCGGAGGAAAGACAGGAATCTATGAGGACGAACGGTCAAGCGGATTGACTGTTCCTACGGAAGCTCCGCCGAGCCTCTCTTTTTTTGACATGAATTCGCCGCCGACCTTAACCGATCTTGCAAGGTGCATTACGGCAAGACAGGATTCGGGTATTAGCAAACATAAGGGCGAGCATTCGGGTGTTTTCGTAGAGGACGAACCGAGAGCAGTTCTCACACCCGAAAAAGAACACCCACGGCAAAATGGAAGACGTATCAAAGAACCCAACGAGGCAATGTTCACTCTGACCGTCTGTGACCGACACGGAATCTTGCACCACGGTCGGGTACGCAAGCTGATGCCGATTGAGTGCTGGAGACTCCAAGGCTTTACCAATGAACAGTTTCACAAGGTAGAGAATGCCGGTATCCGTGATGGGCAACTTTATAAGATGGCGGGGAATGCGGTGAGTGTTCCCGTGATCACTGCTCTTGGAGAGTTTATCCGAAATGTGGAATTATACCATCAAACCTACAAAATCTGATTGGAGATCATATGACAGAAAAGAACATGATATCGTTGGAACTGAAGCATCACCGTGTTGCCAACAACCGTAACTACTACGAAGATTTGTCCATACCCGCAAACGATGCGGAGATCACAGATGTCAAGCAACGGCTTCGTTGCCTCTACGGTGAAGAACCCGAGGTTGCAGTGTTGGGATGCAGTCTTATCCCCGAATTGAGAGAAATTCGTCCGGTCGGAACGCTTCTTGAATATAATGCATTTGCCAAACGATTGGAAGCAATCCCCGATGATGAAGCGAATGCATTCAGAGCACTTGTCACCAAAGCGCTTGCGGAAAACAAATACGAAATTCCCGTGAAGGATCTGATCAATATGACCTACGGATTAGATCGGATCACCGTTGCCTCCAACGTTTTCACCGATGAAATGTTGGGGGCTTTTGTCATTGAAAACGGCATGAACGATATGATTAATGAACTTTCAGATGATGTCGTTAAGCTCCTTGACCGTTCTGCCGTTGGAATGATACAAAGAAAGGCAGACAGCGGTTTCTACTGCTCCCGCAATTATTATGTGTTAGCAGATTATGAGGCGCCTGTTGTGTATGACGGCGTCAAGCTTCCACAGGAGCTGATGCCCGACCACGTTACCTTCCGCATCGATGAGAACGGCGGTATCCATTCGCCTATTCCGTATCTTAAAAGACTTCCTGTCAGAGCCGATGATGATGCCGAGACACTCCGAAAGATGGAGAACATTTGGAACAATATGAATGCAGGTCAACAGGTCGCCTTCAAAGCGATACTCGAATCTGAACAACCGACGGCCTTGGAAGATTGCAGATATTTGTCGGGGTGCTTGCGGAAATTTGAGTTTTCATATTTCAGTGATGAAAACGACACATTTGCCAAGGAATATCTGTTATATCACCTTCCCGAGAATTTTCAAAGTGAAGCATTGCAAAGGGCGACCCTTTATGATTTCGGAACCGAGTTGCTCGATAGATTGGGTGCGACGGTTACTCCATACGGTGTGATCTCCGAATCGGACGGCTTCTTGTTTAGTAAGTACACCGATGCAACGGGAGAGAATAACCATACTACGAAATATGACGTTGTGGAAGTGATGGGGCAGAAAGCCCTGTATACCAATTGGAGATTATTAAGCGGAGAGATTCCCGATGGCTGTTACTGTTACGATATTCGCTCCGATGATGGCAGTCCTTTTGCTACGTTGGAGCCAAAGGTTTTCGTGGACTACGGAGGCTCTGTTCTCGTAAAGCAACCAATTGATTTGGTGAGGATGGATACATCACCTTTACCGAGGAAACAAGCCCTTACTTTTTTGGGGAGGACATGACCATCAAAGAATTCGCAAATACTGATTTTACCGAAGAAGAAAGGGAAGAACAGAACGGAATGGAGATGAAGCTATGAATTATGAAGAATTCAAAAAGCAGGTGGACAGCATACAAGCACGTGTGGGATTTCTCAATATTCATACCTCCCCCGATTTTCAATGCGATCAAACAGACGGTTTCCCAACCTCGATCTGTTGGGCAGACGGAAAGGCGTGGCTTGAATTGAACGAATCGTTGATCCATGAAGGAACGGATCTGTCCAAGTATGACCATATGTGTGCAGATTTCGGCATTCGGGATTGCGAGAGCATCGATGACTTCAATGCGCTTTTAGAAGAGCTTGGCGAGGACGCAATCCAATCTGCTACACTCTATCCCGAAGAAGATGGAGGAATGTATCCGTGTTAGAATTTATTGCAGGTCTGCTTGTGGGAGGCATCATTGGAGTGGTTACCATGTGCCTCTTCCAGATCAATCGAACAAAATAATAAAAAAACAGAGTCGCTTTGCGAAAAAGAAAACGCAAGGCGGCTTTTCTTTTTCGCATCCGATTCGGAAAGGATTTCATGAATAGCTTTATGTCATGGGTGGGCGGTAAAAAAGCGTTACGAGAAGCCATTGTTGTCCGCCTTGACCATCGATGCGACAGATACGTGGAGGTGTTTGGG
>JAFTJB010000101.1 GCA_017456625.1 Clostridia bacterium | reverse complement strand
TTATTTTCTTTTGATTTTGTGCCACACGCGAGAGGCAAGGCTCCTGCCCTTGCGGTAAAGGAGGCGCAAGGGATAGATCAAATGCCAAATTGCCGCATAAGCGCGGTAGGCGCGAGAATCTGCCGTATAATGGCGATCCCCACGGTAGAACTCGGTCACGTACCCGATCACCCAATCCTTCGGCACGTATTCAAGCGCATAGGTATTGTCACCGCGAATGACGTAGTGGTCATCCTTGACCTTCAGAATGCGGTGAAGCACGTATTTGCCGTCGGGGCGCCTATAGAGCGGAAGGTCGTGCTTTCGCAGCGTCCCCTCCCCAATGGGCTTGATAATGACACGGTCGCGGCGGTTGCGCAGCATGGGATACATACTGTAGCCCGACGTGGTGCTGACGTGAAAACCGTTTTCCGTAAGATTATCTTCAATACTTTTATTCATAAGAAGATCGGATAAGCACGGAGCGCCTCTACCATTTTGTGAACGTCCTCCGTTGCCGTTTCACGGTCGATCTCATACTCCTCGAGCAATGCGTCGACCAGCTCCTCCTCGGTCACGTCACGCTCCGCCATTTTCTTCCACAAAAACGCGCCCGTCTCATTGAGGCGGATCATTCCGTGAAAGCTCTTACTCGTTTCACCCACGGCAACGGCTACATAGGAGCCGCCCACCTTTTGGATGGTAAAATCCTGATTGATCTTCATGTAACTTGGTCCTTTCGCTTAGATTTGTGCGGACATGGTCTCATAGGAGAGACGCGCCGCCCCGTCGGTAATATTACAGCCCAGCACGTAAAAAGGAACCGTGCGGACAAATCTATCCATGAGCGCCAATTGCAGATTGACACACGCGCGGTTGCCGCGCAGGTAAAGCTGCTGTGCCAGGCGCACGATCGCCTCGGACTCATCGGCGCGGCGAATACGGTTCTCCTTCGCGCGCTCCAAAAAACAAACAGCGCGCAAGGGAGCGGAGATGTTCTCTCCCCAATTCTCCTTACCGTTCCAAGGGGTGCCGAACGCAGTCACGCTGCCGTCCTCCTCCACACGGAGCAAGGGCTTATCGCCGTTGAGGACGCGCGCGCCGTCAATATTTTTGAGCCAAAGCGCGGTATGGGTGGATTTTCCCGTTCCGCTCGGTGCGGAGAATGCGTATGCATAGCCCTTGACCTCAAGGACCGACGCATGCATCAGAAAGACTCCGTACGCGGGCATCTGCTCGCAAATGTGGCGATATATACAGATACTCTCGCAGTAGCCCTCGGAAAACGCCCCGAACTTCTGCTCCTCCAGGATCTCGTCGCCGCTGACTGAAACGGTAAATTCCGCCTCGCCGTCGCAACGGAACGCCCGGCACTGCTGTTCTATATACGGGTAGCGGTTATCGATCCCAACGCGGATCCCCGCCAGGCTGATCACGAACATACGGCAACTCCTCTCCTGCAAAATACTATTACGCTATTTTAGCATATTATTCCGAATATTGCAATAGATAATCTTATTTTTTATCAATAAAAAATGTAAAAAAAACCTATTTTGAATTCATATGAACGTAGAAATAGCGATTGCGGAACTGTGAGGGCGATATTCCCTCGTGATATTTGAAAAACTTAACGAATTTGTTCTCCTCCTCAAAGCCGCATTGCAGGGCAAGCTCCTTGACGGTGTGCTCGGTGTTGATGAGAAGCGACTCGATATGCTCCAGCCGTTTTTTGACGATCGCGGTCTTGGTATCGTAACCAAACTCCCGCTTGAGGATCCTGGAGACGTGGTCTGCACTGTATCCAAATCGCCTTGCGACGTCTCCAACGGTAAGCGGACGGTGCGCATTGATACGGATATACTCCAACACCTCGTGCGCCGTTCGGTTACCCGACCGCTCCTGAATGCCCATCTCAAGAAGGAAGCGCGCCAAGGCAAGCTCCGCCACGGTGCGGTCATGCTCCTGCAGATGCATCAGCTCCGCAAAAAAGCGCTTGGCGTGCGCAGGGGCGGAAAACTGCTTTCCGAGTCGAAAGGACTCTATGTGATCGGTATAAAAATGCAACCAATAAAAGGAGGTATACCCCGTGCTCCTTGCAACGCCTCCGTGCTCGCGCTCGCGATCGAGCAAAATCATCTCTCCCGCCCGCAAGCGGTAGGTCATCTCCTCCTCGCGCAGTGCGACCTCGCCGCTCACAACGCAAATGATCTCATAGGAATCGACCGTCACCGTGGGGTGGATCCAATCTCCATCGCTTTCAAACAGACCGATATTGGAAAAAGAAAAATTCGTTCCATTAATCTTCAACATGTCGGATTTTTTCACCTTATCACTTGTTTTTTCATTGTGGATTTGATTAGATTATACTATAATGGTCTTGAAAAGTCAATTCCTATCACGAAAAAGGAGAAAAAAAGATGAAAACCGAAAAATTTGTTCCCTTTCAAAACGTAAAGCTGAATGACGGATTTTGGAAGTCTCGCTACGATCTGAACAAATACGTATCCATCCGGAGCGTGCGCGATCGCTTTGAGGACAGCGGACGTATGGATGCGTTGCGCTTCAATTTTATAAAAAACGGCAAGCGCCCGCACTATTTCTACGACTCCGACGTTGCGAAATGGATCGAGGGAGTCGCCTACATCATGGAGACCGATCGTGCGTCAATGGCAGAGCACGAAAAGCTGATCGACGAGCTGGTTGATCGCATGGCGGAGGCGCAGAGAGACGACGGCTATCTCAACTCCTATTTCCAGCAGCTCGATCCCGACGGCATTTTCCAAAACCGCGACCGTCACGAGCTCTACTGCATCGGTCATATCATCGAGGCGGCAGTCGCATACTACCATGCGACGGGCAAGGATAAGCTCCTCAAAATTGCCGAGCGTATGTGCGATTGCGTGTGGGAGGCGTTTTTTGAAAAGAAAACGGCGGCGTTCTCTACCCCTGGGCACGAGGAGATCGAGCTTGCGCTCTACCGCCTCTACGAGTGCACGGGCAAGGAGCGTTACCGCGAAATGGCAGAGGGCTTCCTCACCCGTCGCGGAAATGAGCATATTCCCGACCTGGAAAACAGACCGAACACCTACGCGCAGGATGACTCGACCGTCTATTCCGTCTCCGACGTGCAGGGACACAGTGTTCGCGCCTTCTACCTCTACTGCGGTGCCGCAGACATGGCATACCACAACGGCGACAAGCAACTGATGGAAGCCATGAAGCGCGCATTTTACGACGTTGTTGAACGTAAAATGTACATCACGGGCGGAACGGGCTCGACCAACGTCAACGAGGGCTTTACCGTCGCCTACGATCTCCCCAACGCGGATGCCTACTCCGAAAGCTGTGCGGCGATCGCGCTTGCTCTCTTTGCAATGCGTCTGCGCCGCCTTGAGCGCTGTGCTGACTATGGCGACGTCATCGAGCGCGTGCTCTACAACAACGGTCTCTCCTCTACCTCCCAAAACGGCAAGGAATTCTTCTACTCGAACCCGTTAGAGATCCGCACGAGCGACAGCAGAAAAGCAAATATCTACCATCGCTCACACAAGTGTTACGCTCCCATTCACGAGCGTGTAGAAGACTTCAAATGCTCCTGCTGCCCGCCCAACATCAATCGCTTCTTCGCCTTCTTCCCCGAGCTCATCTGCGTGGACGGCATCGAGGGGGCTTGCATCGAGCAATATATCCCCTCCGAGGTGTCCTCCGCATACGGGACGCTCTCCATTGCGGGCGACTATGCCGTGAACGGTAAGGTCACGGTCTCCTCCGAGGATTACAAGGCAACAGAGCTTCTTCTGCGCGTTCCCGCATGGTGCAAAACGCTCACCGCAAAGCACAACGGCAAGGAGATCACCGCAGAACCGAAAGACGGATATCTGCATATCATAGTACCGTCGGAGTTCACCCTGGAGCTTGATTTTCATATTGCACCCACCCTCGTTGCGGCAAACCCCGAGGTCAGCGCAAACGTCGGCCGCGCGGCACTTACCTATGGCCCCGTCGTCTATTGTCTTGAGGGCGTGGACAACGGAGGGAGCCTCAACCGCATCATTCTTGACAGTGACTCGCTCAAAAACGCGACCCTCACACCCGATTTTCACGGTCTCCTCTCGATCGAAACCGACGCACACCGCCTCCAAGCCGAAAAAAACAGCCTCTATCTGTCTCTCGCGGATCTGACGGAGGAGCCCGTTCGACTCAAGTGGATCCCCTATTTTGCCTTTGCCAACCGCGGCGAGAGCGATATGCTGGTTTGGGTTCGGGTTCGCTGAAAATTACACACTCCGCCTAAATTTTTTCCGTTTCCCTTGAAATAATATCAAAAATGTGATATACTGTATAGGTAGTGCAAAACGCATTGCAATTGTGGCAAACCATTACCTATTTGAAAGGAGTATTTAATTATGAAGATCATCATTACCAAAGACTACGAAGAAATGAGCGCCAAGGCGTTTGACGTTATGAAAGAGGTCGTTGTTAACAAGCCGGATGCGGTCCTCGGACTTGCAACGGGTACTACGCCGCTCGGTCTCTACGCAAAAATGGCAGAGGACCATAAGGCAAACGGCACCTCCTACAAGAATATCAAGACTGTCAACCTCGACGAGTACGCGGGACTTGGCATTGAAAGCGACCAGAGCTACGTCTACTTCATGAGAGAAAATCTCTTCCGTCATCTCGATATCGATCTTGCAAACGTCAACATCGAAAACGGACTTGCAAAGGATCCCGAAGCAGAGTGCGCACGCTACAACAAGCTCCTCGAGACTATGGTTCCCGACATTCAGCTTCTCGGTCTCGGCTCCAACGGACACATCGCCTTCAACGAGCCCGGCACCTCCTTTGACAGCGTTACCCACGTCGTACAGCTCACGGAAAGCACCATTAAGGACAACTCGCGCCTCTTTGACGACATCAGTCAGGTACCGCGCTCTGCGTTCACAATGGGTCTTGCCAACATCATGGCAGCAAAGAAGATCCTCATCCTCGCAAACGGTGCAAACAAGGCAAAGGCCGTTGCGGCAATGGCTTACGGTGACGTGACGGAGAACATCCCCGCAAGTATTTTGCAAAAGCACCCCAACTGCACCCTCATCGTTGACGAGGCAGCAGCAGCCCTCCTGCCTCAGGCATGAGTATTCTCAAGAACGTCCGCGCGTATCTTCCCAAGTGTGGGATCGTACGCGCGGACATCGAATATGAAAACGGCGTGATCACAGCCGTGCGCGAGGCAGACGGCTCCGCTCCCTCCTCTCTCCCCGAAGGCTCACTCGTGATCCCCGGAATGATCGATCAGCACATCCACGCGCTTGAGGGTGTGGATACCATGGATTCCACCGCGGCGGCGCTGGATACCATGAGCTGCGCACTCGCAAAGGAGGGTACCACTGCCTTCCTCGCGACCACGCTCACCCAAAGCAAGGAGGCACTCTGCGAGGCACTCTCCGCAGCACGCGAGTATGTCGAAAAGGGCAATTTCTCGGGTGCGGAGTTGATCGGCGTACATCTGGAGGGACCCTTCATTTCCCCCAAATTTATCGGCGCACAGAATCCCGATTTCATTCAACGTCCCGATGCCGAGCGTTTTGACGAATATCAACGTGCGGCGGGAGGACTCATCCGCATTGTCTCCCTCGCACCCGAATTGGAGGGCGCGGATGCGCTCATCGAGCACCTCTCCAAAAACGGCGTTTCCCCCTCTGCGGGTCATACCGCGGCAGGCTACGAGGACATGGTGCGAGCCGTTAAGCACGGTCTCGCATCCGTAACGCATACCTACAACGCGCAATCGGGCGTTCATCACCGCGAGATCGGCGTGGTCGGTGCGGCAATGCTTTGCGATGAGCTTTATGCAGAGCTGATCTGCGATACCGTTCACGTCAGCGTTCCCGCGCTCAAGCTCATGATCCGCAACAAGCCCGCAAACAAGGTCATCCTCATTACCGATTCCATTCGACCGAAGGGACTTCCCGACGGCGAATTTGACAGCGGCGGCTTGACCGTCTATCTCAAGAACGGCGAGGCAAGACTCGCAAACGGCGCGTTAGCGGGCAGTACGCTCCGCATGAATTACGCGCTCCGCAATCTTGTCGAGAAGGTCGGCGTACCGCTCGAGAACGCCATCGATTTCGCAACGGTCAACCCCGCAACGCATCTCGGTCTTGCACACGAGCGCGGAACGATCGAGGTCGGCAAGCGCGCGGATTTCGCGATCCTGAACGAGCAGTTCGACGTCCTTTCCACCATCGTGGGAGGCGTAACCGTTTACAAAATCTAAACCACGCAAAACGCCTCTCATTGCGAGAGGCGTTTTGCCAAAAGAGAGAGACCGTTTCATTAGGGTGTTCCCCTAAAGGACAGTTTTTAAAAATACGGTATATCTCGAAAGGGATATGCCGTATTTT